>JAQSXG010000586.1 GCA_029256785.1 Neobacillus sp. | reverse complement strand
TGCAGAATTACATTTAAATGAGAATAACATAGACAATTATTATGGGGAAAACATGTATATTTCTAGACATAGCTATATCTCTCCAATTTGGAGTAGGGAATTAACGCTGAAATTCATGAAAAAAGCGGATGAAGAAAACTGGGATTTAGCAGTTCATGATTGCTCTAATTACACAAAATTTGCTAGAGGTTTAAATTTGAGCAGCAAAGCGGGTATGTGGTTTGGAGCCAGTAACTATGCATGTGAGTTTTCTAGGATTCCATACGAAGTATTTTTACCAATTCTACGTGATAACAATTTCAAATTTTTAAGTGAAGAAGAATTGCCTGAGGGCTATAAACCAGCAGAGATGAATTATTGACGTGATATGGATACTGCAACATACTACGCATGTTGAATGGGTTGTGAGGATAGATCGGTCTTGAGTTGGTATTATGTTTACTTATCATCTGATTTAATCCTTGACACCATTTACTTGAGGGCTTTATAATTTAAGTGAAACTCAATAATCAAAATTCGAGGTGATTAGCTAAAATGATTAAATAATCTTATCCAATTTGAACAACTAATGTAGCAGTGTAAGTATGAAATATGTTCTGTTTTTAATAGGAGATATCTATTTGCAATTTCTGCTATAAAAGTTTTGGGTAGGATTATGATCGTGTCATATTTAGCTTATGTTTATAGAGCATATCTAAATTATTTGTGTTTCAAATAGTTTGTAATGCTAAGTCTATTTATATATAGTGATACGCATAACCTTTCCAAAGCTTTATTGCTAGGAAGGGTTTTTTGTTTTGTAATAGAATGTTGGGAAATATAAGAGTTAAGAAGGAGTGAGTATATTATGATGGGACCAGATAAGAAGAAGCTTTATCCAAATGAAAATATAAAGACGGTTTGTTATATTTCTAATTTGCCTAAAAGGCTCAATGTTGAAATCGGAGAATATACGTATTATAGTGATAATAAAAAATCTCCGGAGAAGTTTTATGAAAATATAGAGCATCATTATGAATTCTTGGGAGACAAACTAATAATAGGAAAATTCTGTGCAATTGCAGAGGGGATCAAGTTCATCATGAATGGTGCGAACCACAGAATGGATGGAATTACAACCTATCCATTTAATATCTTTGGAGGTGGATGGGAAAAAGTCACTCCAACAATAGAGCAGTTGCCTTTCAAGGGTGATACTGTTATTGGCAATGATGTTTGGATAGGTCAAAATGTAACCATCATGCCGGGTATTAGCGTTGGTGATGGTGCGATTATTGCTGCTAACTCTACTGTAGTAAAAAATGTTGAACCTTATACAATTTATGGTGGAAATCCAGCTAAGTTTATCAAAAAACGCTTTAGTGATAAAAAAATCGAACTATTATTAAAAATTCAGTGGTGGAACTGGGATGACAAAAAGATATTTGAGAACCTGGAACTGTTGGTATCTGATTTTGATATGGATAGGATAAAAGGTATTTAGAGGAGTATTTGGCTATCGGTAAAGCATGGGATCAGTGTCTTTAAGGTTTGCTTCTTTGAAAAATGAATTCCTCCCAGTTTAATTATAGCATGTAAAAAATTGTAAATCTAGACTGTTTGTTTTCATTTGCTATTGCTATAATGAAATAACACTCTAAAGCTATTTGTTGGAGGAGTATATAGAATAATTGCAAAAGGTACATTATAGATAAGCTAGTACAATACTCCAGTAAATCGTTTTAGCTCGAGGGATGACACCTAAATTATCAAAGGCAGTAGAAATCTACAAATCAAAGATTTGTGATTTCCTTGCATAAGTTCGCCATCTATTTATTTCATAAATTGGGCGAGCTAGTAAAGGAATTGCCAAAGGAGGTAAACATATGAGTTCCTATGCGTTTGGGTTTCAGGACATTGACAAAACAAAACTTATGGTTGTTGGGGGGAAAGGCGCTAACCTGGGGGAACTTTCTAAAATTGAAGGAATACCCGTACCAGATGGCTTTTGTATTTCTACCGAAGCCTTTAAAAGAATCATTGGAGAAACGTCAACAATTAACGAATTGCTTGATCGGTTATCGCTTCTAAAGATGGAAGACCGGGATAAAATTGGTGAACTTACCGGTGAAATTCGCAGGGTCATCGAAGGGATAGCAATCCCTGAAGATATAAATGAAGAGATCAGCCGCTTTCTCTCCAGACTTGGAGAAGAAAATGCCTATGCAGTACGGTCCAGCGCAACTGCAGAGGATTTACCGACGGCCTCCTTTGCAGGCCAGCAGGATACGTATCTGAACATTATCGGAAAGAAGGCGATCCTGAAGCACATCAGCAAGTGCTGGGCATCGCAGTTTACCGAGAGGGCAGTAACTTACCGCATACAAAACGGCTTTGACCACCGAAAAGTCTACCTGTCTGTGGTTATTCAAAAGATGGTCTTCCCACAGTCGGCAGGAATTTTGTTTACGGCTGATCCCGTCACATCTAATAGGAAGGTGTCATCCATCGATGCCAGCTTCGGACTTGGCGAAGCCTTGGTCTCCGGCTTGGTGAATGCTGACAGCTACAAAGTGCGTAATGGCAAGATTGTAGAGAAGAAGATATCTACTAAGAAGCTGGCTATTTATGCCCTAAAAGATGGCGGTACGAAAGAACAGGAGATTGAGCCTGAACAGCAAGATAGGCAAACGCTGACGGATAAGCAGATATTGGAGCTTGAGCATATGGGCAGAAAGATTGAAGAACATTTCGGCTGCCCCCAGGATATCGAATGGTGTTTGGCGGATGATACATTTTACATTGTTCAGAGCAGGCCAATTACAACTTTATACCCCATCCCTGAAGCCAATGATAAAGAAAACCACGTCTATCTATCTGTTGGACATCAACAAATGATGACCGACCCCTTGAAACCATTAGGGATGTCATTAATGCAGTTAATATCTTTTGGTCGCTGGTTTAAAGCTGGTGGAAGGTTGTTTATTGATGTGGCACAAATGCTGGCTTCACCAGACGGAAGAAAAATGTTATTAAATAACATGAAACAACTCGAACCGCTCACACAAGACGCAATTATGACCATCATAGAGCGAAATTTTATAAAATGTTTACCAAATGATAAGAAAGAGCAGAATTCTGGTAATAGCGATAAAGTTAAGCCGCCTGCAGAGCCTCAAGTACAAATTGAAAACAGCCAGTCAATCGTTTCTGATTTGATTAGAAAAAGTCAAACCTCCATAGAAGAGTTGAAACAAAACATTCAAGGGAAATCAGGAACGAATTTAATTGATTTTAT
>JAQSXG010000585.1 GCA_029256785.1 Neobacillus sp. | reverse complement strand
CTAGGGAATTAAGGCTATTACTGGCTATCATTAAAGAAGATAAAGGCGGCATCCAGTTAAATTTCGTTGATGGGATTAAAGAAATCGATTGGAATCTATTTCTAGACCTAGCCATGCATCATCGAATATACCCTCTAATCTACCCTAAGTTAAAAAAGCATGAATGGGTTCCTGAAAATGTACGTAACATCCTAGATCAACAATATAGACAAAATACATTTCAGATGCTTCATTTGAGTGCAGAAATGGAGAAAATAAGTCAAATAATTGCTGAAAACCATATACGTCTCCTTATTTTAAAAGGGCCAGTATTATCTGCGGATCTCTATGGTGAAGTTTCTCTCCGTACCTGTGGAGATTTGGATGTACTAGTACCCATATATGACCTAGAAAGGGTAGATCAGCTATTATCAGGGCAAGGTTATTTGAAAGATGATTATATCCAAACAGTTTTAGGAGATTGGAAATGGAGACACCATCATGTTACCTATTTTCATCCTCAGAAGAATATTAAAATTGAAATCCATTGGCGTTTAAACCCTGGTCCTGGTAAGGAGCCACACTTCGATGATTTATGGGAGAGGAAAAGAATAAGTTCGCTTACTAGTACGGCTGTTTATTATTTAGGAAGGGAGGATTTGTTCCTTTTCCTTGCTTCACATGGGGCAAGGCATGGTTGGTCACGCCTTCGCTGGTTAACAGATATTGATGGAATACTAAAACAAGAAATTGATTGGGTAAAGCTAATAAAACGATTAAAGCAATACCAGTACCTTCATTTAGGCGGACAGGCGCTTATTTTAGCTTCACAGCTATTAAACTCTAAGTTAGTAGAAGATAGTAAACCGTTATTTCAAGGGAAGCGACCGAAAAAATTAGCTCAAGAAGCGGTATTTTATTTTGAAAGAATGGTCAATTTGCATACTTTTCCTGTACCTGAAGATATAGCTGTTTATCATAAACGGCATTTATTTTCATTGATGGCTGCTAAACAAAAGCTCTTCTTTATTCTGAGTTTTTTGTATCCCTATCCTGAGGATACAGAGATATTACCTTTACCGAAACAATTTCATTTTTTATATTTTCCATTACGCCCAATTTTATGGACGTGGAGAAAATTAAAGAAACAGGTAATACGCAGGGGGCTATCCTAATGAAAGAAATCTTTTATTTTGTTAAAAAACTACACTCCTTTTCAGGAAAAATACTTTATTTCAATCTCTTTGGAATGATTTTGATGAGTTTACTTGAGGGGGTTGGAATTTTATTTTTAATTCCAATGATCAGTATGAGCGATATCGTAAGTATAAACACAGGAGGCACCCCTTTATCAGGAGTCTTTGATGCCCTTCATAGTATACCTAGTTCCTTTGGAATGCCGATCATTTTAGGGATTTATGTATTGTTGGTTATCGGCCAAAATATACTACAACGGCAAATAACTATTCGGAATACCATCATTCAGCATGGCTTTTTTCGCCATTTACGAATTGAGACATATGATGCGCTGCTTCATTCAAATTGGGATTTTTTTATTAAAAAAAGAAAATCAGATATTATTAATTCTTTAACTTCAGAAATAGCTACTGCCAGTGCAGGGACACACTCAGTTCTACAATTTATTGCTTCTCTAATTTTTACAATGATACAAATTGGGCTAGCGTTTTGGCTATCAGCTAATATAACAATCTTTGTTTTAATAAGTGGCCTGCTACTTATCTTTTTTTCTCGAAAATTTCTTAAAAGATCACTAGCCCTTGGAAACAAAAATTATGTATCTGGTAAAAAATATCTAGCGGGAATAACGGATCAAATTAATGGGATAAAGGATATAAAAAGCAATACTCTAGAGGAGTCACGAATGAGTTGGTTCCGAGAAGTAACTCAGAATATGCAAAATGAGCAAGTAGAATATGCGAAATTAAATACTAAATCACAATTGTATTATAAGGCAGCATCAGCACTATTAATTGCTCTCTTTATATTAGTTGCGATGAATATGTTTAAAGCTCAAGGTGGTCAATTAATATTGATTATTCTCATCTTCTCTAGACTTTGGCCTAGGGTAGCAGGTATTCAGGCATCTATGGAGCAAATAGCTATGAGAATTCCATCTTATAAAGCTGTTATTAATTTGCAAAATGAATGTAAACTTGCTAAAGAGTTCCAAGTTGAGGACGCATATGATATAAAACCTCTCCAAATTAGAAGAGGCATTGAATGTCAAAATGTTTCCTTCCGATATAACAAAATGCAGCCTACTTATGCTTTACAAGACATTAATCTCTTTGTTCCTGCCAATCAAATGACTGCAGTCGTTGGTCGGTCGGGAGCCGGGAAAAGTACGCTAATCGATTTATTGATGGGTCTAAATAAGCAAGAAAACGGGGATTTGTTGCTAGATGGAGTACCACTTTCAACTGCCAATCTTTTGTCCTTAAGACGTGCAATTAGCTATGTCCCACAGGATCCATTTTTATTTAATGAAAGTGTTAGAGAAAATCTATTAATTGTCGAACCAAATGCCAATGAGGAAGAAATTTGGGAGGCGTTAGAGTTTTCTTCCGCTGCAGAATTTGTTAAACAGCTTCCTGAGGGATTGGATACAATGATTGGCGACCGAGGAATAAGGCTATCTGGCGGTGAGCGGCAGCGACTTGTTTTAGCTCGAGCGATACTGCGAAATCCCTCTATCCTTGTTTTGGATGAAGCGACAAGTTCTTTGGATACTGAAAACGAAGCAAAGATACAGGGAGCACTAGAAAAATTAAAAGGAAAAATGACAATCATTGTCATCGCCCACCGATTGTCTACGATCAGAAATGCGGACCAGGTTATTGTGTTAGAACAAGGTAAAATTATTCAAAAGGGAGAATTTGTTCAACTTGCGAAGGAAAAAAGAAGCATGTTTAGTAAGCTACTTAGGAACCAAATGGAAGCTACACTATGAAAATACCGGTCCAGAAACATTTATGAATGGGAGTAATCTTAGGTGAGAAAGGTAACTGGTATGGGATTGTTATGTCTTTTAGTAGTTTTGGTGGTTTATACCATTTGGGATAATAACCGGATTATAATCGTTGAACAAAAAATCATAATAAATGATTTACCTGAAAGCTTGGAGGACTTTAAAATTCTTCAAGTTACGGATTTACATGAAAGAGAATTTGGTAAGGATCAAAAACGATTGATTAAATCAATCAATTCGATTGATTATGAAGTGATTATTTTCACAGGGGATATGTTGGAAAATAGTGACAGTAAAAATTATAAACCCT
>JAQSXG010000584.1 GCA_029256785.1 Neobacillus sp. | reverse complement strand
TTTATTTGAGTAATCGAATATTGAATGACTTGTTCCATCCACCATAATGGAGAGACAGGATCAGGAGGGCCACCTGGATAGCCATAATCAATGGTCATCACAGCAACAATGTCGGCTATTGCTCCGATTGCTGCATAATCATATGCTCCAACAATCCGGTTCGTCGGAATATCCTCTGTTTTCGCATGAACATTCACATGTAAAATAAGTTTCCCTAATGCCTTTTTTAAATCTGATAAAAATAAATTAAAGCTTTGCCTTTGTGGAGGAGGGATAAATTCAAAGTCTATGCTCACACCGCCAAAGCCCCTTTGCTTTGTTAAATTAACAATACTCTCGACAAGATTGTGTCGATAGGCTGGATAACCAAGCACATTACCAGCAAGCTCTGCACTAAAATCAATCCCCGTAAAATTTCGGATCATTAATAAAGGAGTGATTCCCCGTTCAAGGCAACGCGCAACAATTGCGGAATCATCCACTTCATTATAGGCATACCCTTCATTGGTAAATGAATAGGCTACCACGGCTAAGTAGGTGAGTTGTGCGGCAAGTTGATCGATTATCGGTAAAATTACACTGTTTGAGGAGGGAACAATAAAACCAAGTGTGGAAATTTCCATTTTTACTGATGTGGGAATAGTAATAATCTGGCCCACGAACAGCTGATTTGGATTCACAGCAGGATTTGCTGCGAGAATGCTAGCGATGCTGGTATTAAACTTTTGTGCAATTTGCCAAATTTGATCTCCTGCTTTTATTTGATAGGTTCGGACTGCCGGCTGGTTGTCTGGAATGTAGAGAGCAAGACCTGGTACAAGATTCCCGGCAGCAAGTAATCCATTTTCCGATACAATGGTTTGCATTGGTACACCGTACAAGTTAGAAATAGCCCAAAGGTTTTCGCCCGAACGAACCACATGAACAGTCATCCTCTCACTCCCCTTTTATCTTCATCATATGGGCGATTTAAATGGAATATAGCTAATAAACGGAAAAAAACGAACTGGATTTAGCTCAGTTCGTCCTTCCTTACACTATAATCGTGGATCAATCGGTTCAGCTTCTAATGCTAAAACCCCTAAAACACATTCATGAACACGTTCTAAAGATTCCCTATGAACAAATCGATTGACTGCTTCCATTCCTAGCGAGAATTCCTTTAAGGCATTCCGTTGTTTCTTACCGGTATTCCGCTGCTTTAACCGTGCGAGGTTTTCAGGATGCAGGTAGTCCATCCCATATATAATATGAAGATACTTGCGTCCCCTAACCTTAATTGCTGGTTGAAGCAGCTTTCCCTTGCGGCGTGCCACGTAGTTTTCCGGCTTCACAACAAAACCTTCATGACCGTTTTCTGTAATCTCTTCCCACCACTCAATTGCTGCCTTCATTGAAGCCTCATCCGTAACGACCCGATATTCTGTTTCCATGAACAAACGAGACAAAGTGCTAAATTCTTTGTTTTTTTCCATATGCCAGGTATGAGGCTTATCGAAAAATGATTCGGTACTATGTGCCAAGGTGTGGAAAGGAGCAATTTGAATTCCTTCCAATCCTTCTGTCTCCCAGCAATATTTCTGGTAGACTTCATTAAAAATCAAGGCATTTTCAACTTTTTTATCGTTTTCCTTTATCCACTCTAACACCTCTTTACCATTGTAAAAGGCTTTTTGGAGTTCTTCGTTCAACTTACTTCTATCGAGTAATGCCATTTCACCAACATGTGCATACTGATTTAGGATTAGCTCTTTTGCTTTTAAATTCCAAGGTAGAATCTCGGCATCAAGCAAGACATAGTCTGTATTGTATTTTTCAAAATAGTCGTTCCTTACTAAGTCCTCATTTAACGCAGTGACAATTTGCTCTTCTAAATTTTTATTGAAAAACGCTCGACCTCTTCGTGTATAAATCATACCCAAAGTCTGTCTGCCCACATATTCTTTACCCACCATGTTGTTTTTAAATAAACACAGAATTCCTCTGCTTCCCATATGCTTTTTCTCCACGACCATTGTCTCGACACCATTATCCCGATAATAGTCGAACGCTTCTAGCGGATGTTCGAGATACTCATCTAAGCCTGATGGTTTTAGCGTAGGGCTCATGGTTGGCGGGAGATAGACAAGTTCTTCAAGTGGCAGGGTAAAATGAGACACCTCGTCCAATGCCGGAAGAGCACCATCTGCGTAAATCTGAACTTCCCCATAGTGTTCCGTTAAAACGGTGTATCCATCTAAGAATTTTGCAATATTAGGCGCATTTAGGCGTTTACGCTCCCATTCCTTTAACGGATTATCCGCTACCTTTGCATAATCCTCTTTTGCTTTTACAGCGTAAAACTTTCTCTCTGGATACCGATAGGCCGTTAGATTGCCACCAAAGACCACACCTTGATCAATATTGAGGGTGTTATTTACCATCAATGGCTGCGGTTTCGGTTCATGTCCCCAAACAATTAGTGCACTTGATTTATGTCCGCTTGTCCAATCTTTGCGGATAGGCTTTCCGTTTTCATCCTGACCATCGGTGTCACCATAACGGCAAAAATCAGATATCCGAGGTGATTGTTTACCGATATAATGATCCCTAATACCGGCATGAGCAGCAACGGCCACATTTGCTCCGTTTTTCTGAAGGATGTAATGTGACTTCGCATTTAGGAGAAGTTCCTTTATTTGTTCTTTTAATAAAGTGGTTGCCTCCTGACCAAATTTCGCTTCATATTCCTCAAACTCTGCAGCAACGTTCTCATCCCCATGTGCCAGCGTGACCTTCTTTCCATCTAACCAGCGGGCAATCTTCCAACCATGGTTGCTGTCAATCATAAAGGCTAGACCTGCCGCCACATGTTTTTGGAAAAATTGTAACGTCTCAAGCGAACGCGGCCCGCGACTCATCACGTCTCCGAGTGAAAGAATTTTCCGACCTTTCGGATGGATAAAATATCCCTCTCCGTTTTCTGCATAGCCAAGTTTTACTAACACTTCGATAAATTCTTCATAACAGCCGTGAATATCACCAATAAAATCAATTCCGTTGCCAACGTCAATCACTAATGGATTTTCTAGTCGTTTCACATTTAACACTTGGAGTTCTTCCTCACCGACTATATATGTACGTCGGAAGACCTCCTTTTTAATCGAGCGCAGTGTTGTTTTAAAATGCTGATACTGCTGCTTGATACGGTTTCTTCCCCGCGGGAAATCCCTCCCCACATCACGGCGAATTAACTCTGTTTCTGATATATTCAACACAATGGCAATCGCAGGCACATGAT
>JAQSXG010000583.1 GCA_029256785.1 Neobacillus sp. | reverse complement strand
AAACTCATTAATCAAATTCCACGCTTCCATACCATCACTCGCTTGAGCGACCACCTTAAAGCCAAGCTCAAAACGTTCAATCATTTCCACAATAGCGTTCCGAATCCATACCTCGTCTTCCGCTACCAATACATGATACATGGGATCACCTCATTCAAAGATTCAAGATATCTAAATTATTTTCCACCTTAATTATGGGCACCAAAACCCATCGTATCATAAAGGAATAACAATGCTCTGAAAAAAATGAAAGGTCTCCAATTCTCTGGTAAAATGATGTTTGTCGACAACACTTAACCTAAAGAGAGGAGCGCCTTATAGGTGAAGTCTACCACATCGTTCGCCAAAATTAAAACAGAATTTACACGAAAACAGGCTGCCACTTGTGACGGAAGAAAGCCCTTTCAAAAATCTAAATGGGGTTAAACATAGTTATTTAATTCGGTGTTAATAATTCGACAGGATTTTAAGTTAGACTGCTTGCGGACATACGTTCCTCTATGGGATGGGAATCCGCCCAAATCGGCTCTTGGACATGCGAACAAGTGATCCTATATCCACTAGAACTCCCCACGGCCCATCCAGACCCGATATACCGGTTCTACGGTCCGCCCATCGATTCGATTCTGGGTTCTTTCCATGGAGCTTTTTCTTTTAAGATTGTAATCCAAAAGCAGAGTTAATAATTTTTCCTGCCCGTTCCTACAAAAGGCTGCCGTGATAAGGATATCAGCTGATATGGGAAAAACAAACGGCAGTCCGAACCCAATGGGTTTAGCTGCCGTTTTGGTATTTAACTATTTTTGTGAAGCTCCATTCGGCGAATTGGAGGGAACTAACAATGATTAAAGTAAAAATGCATGATGGAAATATTATTGAGGTAGAAGTTCAAGGAGAGGGACCCAGCTTATTGCTTCCGGTAAACCCACATCCAATTGAAGGACCACAGGCCGAGGAAATGCGAAAGTGGGGAGTTGATCCTGCTCTTGGACGATCACTTATAGACGGTCTTAGTGATAAATATCGTGTAATTGCCTTCGATTATGAAGGTCATGTCCTAAATGCAGCTAAACCCGATACATTAACACCAACCAACGTCACTAGCGACCTACTGTCCATTGCTGATGCGGTAGCAGCAAAGCAATTTGCTTTTTACGGTTACTCATGGCTTGCTCTTAGCGGACTGCAGCTAGCAATTCGAACTAATCGACTCTCTGCGCTCATTATTGGTGGTTTTCCGCCAATTGACGGTCCATACAAGGAGATGTTAAGCGTAACTATGGCAACTCATCAGATGTCCACCTCTACTCGTGAGATCTCAAATCCCCCCCAAAAAACTTCGGATGAATTTGATTGGTCAAATGTTGAGGTGACTATGAGTGATGCTCAGACCAAGCAGTTCGTCACCCTGTATCAGGAGTTACAAGGTTTCAATGATAGAACAGCTCAAACAAAACTCTCTTGTCCCCGCCTTTGTTTTGCAGGAAGTGCTGACAAGATTGATTATGGCAAACGTTGGGGCGATGTACACGTGGACATAGCTGGACCACTCCTTAACCAACGCTATGAGATTGAAGCTTTCGGTTGGGATGTTCAAGTTCTTGAAGGGCTGGATCATACACAAGCTATGCAAGCTGCCAACGTCCTGCCCATCGTACGCCCTTGGTTAGATTCTAAGTTAATTCGTAATTAACAACTTGAGCTAGAGTGTCATATAATTCCCAAACCTTGCTAAAAACTCTTGCTTTTCTTTATAATCCGCTATAATGCTTCCAACACGCCTCCAAAATGATCGATCATGATTCATATGAATCAGATGGCAAAGTTCATGGATAACCACATAATCTATAATTTCAATTGGGGCCATTGCCAGACGATAATTAAAGGTTACCTTTTTATCCGAGCTACAACTTCCCCCACTTGGTTTTAGACTCTACTACCTCAATAGTTTTGGGTTTTACTCTCAGTTGTATTTGATATATATGTATTCGTTCTCGTACAATCTTCTCACAGCTTGAGAAATAGAACTTCTTAAGATTTTTTTTAAGATTCTCTTCATTTAAACCATTAGTTTCTATTAACTCATGAAGAAAATACTCTTTCCCAAGATAAAGAAACTTTCCTTTATCTTGATACTCTCTTTTCTTAGGGATTTCTCGAGCATCCGCAATGTTAGATGTTTTCTCCAGTATCCATTTGCCATGTTGCTCCACAGCGCTTATAATAATTTCTTTACTTGTATCTTTGGGAACTTTAACAGTTATGAGACATAAAGAGTCGATATGAATCTAAATCTTCTTTGTTTTTCCATATTGAACGTTATATTCTATTATTTTGTTTCCAATTTCAACTTCAAATTTCATAGCCACCCTCATCTCTAAAAGATTAATTCTAACACTTATACCTTATTTCATTTTTGCCAATAAATAAACTCCTGCTGCCAACTAATTGTTTCCAACTGTTCTTGACTGACCCGTAATCGGTTTAAAAAAGTCAATACTCTTGTCTCCCCCACTCCCCTTGCGAAGTTTGGAATCGTTACCGCCATCCCTCAAAAGTTGGAAATATCTTGTCTACGTTGTAAAATGGCATTTATAAAGCTTATGGGGGGAATAAGTCATGGATATCAAAACAATGATCAGTTACTGTTTATCAAAAAAAGGAGCCATAGAGGAATACCCTTTTGGTGAAGATGTTTTAGTGATCAAAATAGCCTCAAAAATGTTTGCTCTAATTTCGAAACGAAATAATCAACCGAATATCAGCTTGAAATGCGATCCTTTTATAGCCGAAAGCTTAAGACAACAATACTCGTCTATTACTCCGGGATATCACTTGAATAAAAGTCACTGGAATACAATTATCCTAGATGGTTCTGTTTCAGAGCCAGAATTATGCAAAATGATTGATCATTCCTACGAACTGGTTTTTAAAGGATTGAAAAGGTTGGAAAAAGACGCGATTCTCCAACAATGATTTATTCAAATTTACTGAATCATCGACTGAAACAAATGGACAGCTCCATGTAAACTATTGGGGGCGTGTTTTCACATCTAAAAGAACATTCATGACCCGCACAGGCCACAGGCTATGATGAAAATTGATCATAGTCTTTTTTATATTCTCTTAAACCACCACATTCTTGATAAAGAACTGAGCGGCGGAGTAGCTTATTGCGGTGGTCCGACTCCTATCCTCGTCAGCAAGATGTCCTGCTGATCAGCATGAAAAAAAATAGAATTTAACATATATTCCTTTTCAGGAATATTCCAGTTGGGGT
>JAQSXG010000582.1 GCA_029256785.1 Neobacillus sp. | reverse complement strand
ATTGTCGAGGCTATCTTCTATAATTAAACTGATCTTATTTTCATTGGAAAAAAGCACTTCATCTTTGATTAAATGACCATGTCCTATTAAAGAAGCCTTATACCAATCTGGGCTGTCAACAAATTTATCAGTACAATGATTTAGCATTAATGCTTTTATTGAACTTGAACTAATAGAAGGATACAATTTCTGAATTCTTGCACCAACATTGGCCGCTAAAGGAGCCGCAAAACTTGTCCCTACATTTTGATAAAAACTTTCTGCAGGATCAGCAGACAACAAAATCATACTTGCATTACCTTCCACTGTAACCCATTTGAAACGATCTAAGCAGTAATCTCCACCGGCCATAACCATGTCAGGTTTAAAAAGCAGCTTATTTTTCTTCTCTCCTTTTTGTAGCAGAGCATCATTATAATGACCCTTTCGGCTAAACATTGTGGGGTATTCCCTTCCGTTAGAAATTCCAAAAAATTCTCCATTTCTAAAAGACTCTGCACATGCACCAACGGTCATATTATTTAATGATTCTGCTGGCACACAAAGATTGGTTGATTCATTATTAAAATGAGGCAAATGGTATCCGTTATATTGTCCAGCAGCCTCGAGATTGTTCCCTGTGCTTATAAAAATAAGGCAATCATTCTCGTAAGCAAAACGATCTAGAGAATAGGCGTAATTTGAATAGTTTTCATTAAACTCTTTATGCTGTTTGAAATTTACAGTCAGCGTAAATATCTTTATATCTGGATATCTTATTTTTGCTTCCTTTAGTGTGGAAACAATTTTAGTAATCGATAAAAAGGAACTGAACTTATCTATTATTTTTATCGGAAGTAACCTACAGTATGCGGTAAAATCTCCTAAATATTCTCTCGTAATAGCTTCTGAACCAAGACTGATTAAAGCTGCAACAGCCGTTCCATGCCCTTGTCCATCATACAGGTTATCCTCATTTACAGCTGTATTCGTAGTATTTAAGTTATTATCGGCAATTATTGCTGGGGCTAGAGGCGTATTACTACCAATTCCAGAATCAATTACACCGACTATCGGAAAATCTGGTATATTAATCAAATTAAAACCATACTCTTTTTTGGCAAGATTGAATGAATCAGGCCTTACTAAAGTACCTCTACTGGATGTAACTTGTAGAAATATATCAAAATTGTCAATTACCTCCTCAAGATCTAGCAGTGGCGCTACATAAATTTCTAGGATATTTGTGCCCTCATCATATGTATACTTTATTCCCTGCTCTTCTAGATATTGAAATAATCGTTTTAAGATAACTTCTTTAAATGCTGGGTTTACAATAAGTTCGGGAACTTTTAAAATCAGAATACTGTCTACTTCTACATCAGTCTTAATTATATCATCGGACGACAGCAATTCGAAAGTATCTATATAGTGAATAAGGTGAGAATATGTTCTATCACCACCATCTTTTGCATTTTCTACCAAAGTGTCTATAGAAGATAAAAAGTTTTGAAATTCTTGCTCTTTGTCAGAGACTACGGCAAATAGTATAGTGCTACCAAAATTGGTTACCTCAACTATCTCTAAGCCGAAATGTTTATACCAAGCATTAAAATAATCCTTCACTGCAAATTGACCTAAGAAATTAATTTTTACATAGTCTATATGCTTGGGTATATTAAGCCCCTCATTTCTTTTTTGGTGACGAGTATCACGTGTGCTGCGAAATTGCGTTGCAGATTTATATAAATTATCGGCTAGAGCCGCTAAATTTATCTGATTCTCCTCATCCTTTTCCTCTTCAGTACCTTCATCTTCAGTCTTCCCAAATCCATAATTATATTTCATAGGGACAATTCCTTCATTCTGGATATCAGTTCTTAATAAAACATGTGGTTTATTCATTTCTATTAAAATTGGTTTAAAAAAATGGCTTTATTCTTTTCAATCGGGCAAGGTTAATACCCAAGCCTAATATAAATATTTATTTTGAATTAATATGTTTGTGAATATTAACTATCCAGATTATTACAAATTGTAAGGCTAAGGTATTGGTTTGAAAGTATGGCTGGTTACGGGAAACCGTATTAAAATACAGGAAGCTAGAAACCCATTGAAATGAGAATAGGTGCTGCAAAACATATTTATAACGGCCTTTATTAAAACGAAACAGACAGCGCCTATTGAATGTTTTTATAGGGTCAAAAGTAGAAGTAAACACCTGTTTTTCTTGATCTCGCTTCTTGAAACAAATAAATCAATTTTTCTAGTAATTTTCTGGCAACTTCGTCCTTTACATTTATAGTATTTAGGTAATTTAGGGCCATCTCAAGCTGTCTGTCGTCAGTGATTGACTCGTCTTCAAAATCGTCAATGTTACATACTAGAATTTCATTTAAGCTAGAAAAAACATTATGGTAATTTAATATATTAAATTGCTGCTCTGTCAACGCCAATTCAATTAAGTCATGATCAGAAGCTTTATCATAATCCAATAATTCTGCTGCTGCTTTATCTTTTGGGATAACTATATAACGGCTTTTCATTTGATACTATTTCTATTCATCAAAATTATTAAAATTGACGAGTTTACTAAATCGCCTTAGACTTTTACCAGCCCCGATCTAGATATTCATTAAATCATATAAGAATCTATCTCAGATGCGATCTCAGCTAAAAGATCTTCATCAATACTTAATGGATCTATTGCTTCTAGGCCATTGCCAGTACCGCCAAAAATCACTTGTAGTCCATTAATCTCAGTAATAAAGAAAAGCTCCAAAGAAATCTACATTGCTCACTCCTATATCGTTAAAGACATTGGCGCCGATAATTACATGGGCAGCTATTGGATCATAATTTCGTGAAATTTCCTTCCCTGTGCTGAGCACCTCAGTTTGGTATTATAAACACATAGACGCGATGACGGTCCGTTACGCCTGCGTATAAAAAGCATTGCTGAAACACGTGTCCGTTACGGAATATAACGGATTGTAATTCTATTGAAACGTGAAGGTTGGCGCGATAATCCAAAACGGATTTATCGTATTTATAAGGAAGAAGGCTTAAATCTATGGATGAAAATACCCAGGCGCTGCCGCGCCGCCGCGCATCGATCCGAAAGACCCGTTTTTTCCAATTTAAATGACTGCTGGAGTATGGACTTTGTCGCCGATGCGCTGTTCAATGGCAGGAAAATCCGCTACTTAACTATAGTGGATAACTATAGCCGTAAATGCATGGCTATTGAGGTTGGACAGGGGCTTAAAGGAAGTGATCTGGTCGCTGTTTTGGAAGAACTCAG
>JAQSXG010000581.1 GCA_029256785.1 Neobacillus sp. | reverse complement strand
ATGATATCCTCGAGGGCTTCTCTGGTCGGGTTTAAACTGCGGCTGTAATCATACTTTCCAAACTGATCCATATCATTTTGATGAAAGGTTGACGCATGTTGAATGGGAACACTTACTGCGCCAGTCACGGGATCAATCTTATGGCGGTTATGAAGGAGCTTCGTTTCAAAAGTAAATTCGTTATTGTTCATTAATCATCACTCCTTCTTTTAACTGGGCAAAAGCTTGTTCAAGGTCAGAAATAATATCCTGTGAATCCTCAATTCCAACCGAAAAACGTAAGAGACGATTGCAAACCCCAGATTTGATGCGAATTTCTTCAGGAATATCGGCATGGGTCTGTGTGGCAGGATAAGTAATAAAACTTTCCGTTCCCCCCAGGCTTTCGGCAAAGGTGATAAGTTTTAAACCCTGTAAAAAGGGATTGATCCAATTTTCATCTTTTAGTCTGAATGAGACCATCCCGCCCCTTCCAGGGTATAAGACATCGGTAACGGCGCAGTGTTCCGAAAGATACTGGATGATAGCTTTCGCATTTTTCTCATGTCTTTCCATTCGTAAGGAGAGAGTCTTCATACCGCGCATTAATAGCCATGAATCAAACGGACTAAGGACTCCTCCAGTTCCGTTATGATGGAAGGCAAGGTCTTCACAGAGTTTTTCTCCTTTTGCGACGATTAGTCCAGCAAGCACATCATTGTGGCCACCTAAGTATTTAGTTGCGCTATGGATAACGATATCTGCTCCTAGTCGTATTGGCTGCTGGAGAATCGGGGTGTAAAAGGTGTTATCAACAATCAGCAATAATCCGTGTTTCTTAGCTATCTCTGCAACAGCAGAAATATCGGTTTGCTGCATAAGAGGATTGGTGGGAGTTTCAAGAAAGATTGCCTTTGTACGAGGGGTAATTTTACCTTCAATCTCATCAGAGCGGTTCGTATTAATGTATTGGGTTTTTAAGCCCCATTTCTTATATCCTTGTTCTAGTAAGCGGTATGTACCGCCATATAAGTCTTCACTAACTACCCATTCATCCCCCGATTGAAATAACGAAAGGATCGTAAAAATCGCAGCCATGCCCGAACTACAGGCATATCCTCGATCCCCGCATTCCAAATCAGCAATCGTTTGTTCCAATAGTTGCCGAGTTGGATTACCTGTTCGAGAATAGTCAAAGCCTGTTGATTGGCCAATTCCCTCATGGCGGTAGGCGGTAGAAAAATAAACAGGTGGGTTTACGGTGCCTGTCACCGTTTCACTGCGATTTCCAATCTGAGCAAGCTTCGTGTCAATAGTATACATTCCCAACAATCCCCCTCTTATATAAAAACAAAAAAAGCCTTCTTATAAGAAGAAGACTTTTGTCAGCGTATGCACCGTCATTCTTCTTATCTCCCAAGTTAGTGATAACTTGCTGGAATTAGCACCTTTTCAATGTGAAAACCATTGAAGGTTGCTGAGGCGTCACAGGGCCATTCCCTCTGCCTCTCTTGATAAGAGTAATAATATTTAGATTATTTATACAACTTACTACACGCATAGGTAGATTGTCAATACTGAATCTAATAATGCAAAAATTTCACACAAACCGGATCTGGTATTTCTACATCTGACTGTAATAGAGTTAATTTTCCTGTTTCTTTGTCCCTTGCATATAAGACGAGATTACTGGAGTTTTGATTAGATGCAACAATGAACTTCTCAGAAGGATCGAGAGCGAAATCCCTTGGCCAATCTCCTGCAGTTGAAACATGTTCAACAAAATGGAGTTTTCCAGTATCTTGATTCACACCGAATACGGCGATGCTATTATGACCACGATTACCAGCGTATACAAACAAACCGTCCCCAGAAATATGTATCGCACTACCTTGGCTGTTTTCTATAAAATCGTCCGGAAGTGTTGAAATCGTTTGAATGGAAAAAAAGCTACCATCTAACTTGTTATACTCTAAAACAATAACCTCTGAGCTAAACTCTGTCATTAAGTAGGCTAATTTTTGATTTGGGTGGAAGGTAAGATGCCTTGGACCACTACCAGCAGGAACATTTAATCTGCTTTTCTCAGTTAGCTTCCCATCATTAGCGATCCCATAAGTAATAAGAGCATCAATTCCTAAATCAACAACAGCCAAAAAATTTTCGTCCGGTGTGACACCGGCATAATGAACATGGGGCTTTTCTTGTCTAGGGTCTGGACCATGCCCTTCATGCTTTACAACAGAGGCGGGAGGTAGAATCGAGCCATCCACTGAATCAACTAAATAGGATTCAACAGTCCCTTTGTGGTAATTGGCACTAAATAAAAACTCTCCACTACTATCCATGCTTACATGGCAGGGAGATGAACCAGGAAGCAACTGGGAATTTATTAGAGTAAGTTCTCCTGAATCCGGGTCAATGGAGAATGAAGAAACTCCCCCACCTTCGCCTTCTTTATTAACAGCATACAGATACTGATTGTTCTTACTTATATTCAAGTAGGTTGGATTCTCTAGTTGTGCAACTTCTTTAAGGTCAGAAAGGATCGCTGCCTCAGTA
This sequence comes from Neobacillus sp., assembly GCA_029256785.1. Lineage (GTDB taxonomy): Bacteria > Bacillota > Bacilli > Bacillales > Cytobacillaceae > Neobacillus. The sequence continues at coordinate 746 of JAQSXG010000581.1, read as the reverse complement.
TCTAGTGTAAAAGAATATACTCCTTTACTGTTTCCTTTTGTATAGGTTCCGATATAACCGGTGTAGGTAGTATTAGTTTTCATGTTTTTTTCTCCTAAGAATGAGTATTTGTCTATTTTTATTTTACCATTAATACTGTAAGAATATTAATGAATAAAGAGACCGAATATTCAAATTGTAGTTGACACTATTTATCAAAGGTTATAAGATAATGTTATTAAAAATGTTCTTTATAAAGAATATACGATCAAAAAAACAAAAAATCATATCAATTTATATTTAGCTTAAAAGTATGATTTATATTGGTATTAAAGTGCGAAATGTGTATAAAATTAAATAATAAGTAGGATTACTACTATTAATAATCCATGGGTAGTATATGTATTGATCGTTCGTATTAAAGAATAAATCTTATTGATAATACTACATTTCGATTCAAGCATATTAATGCTTAAGGCAGGAGGAAAAGATGAGCGCTATTGCTGGTATTTATCATTTAAACGATGAACCGATTAAACTTGAACATGGTTTGCGGATGATGAAGGAATTAGAAAAGTATCCTGCCAATGATGTTCAAACCTGGCATAGTGAAAAAGTCTTTCTTGGCTGCCATGCTCAGTGGATTACTCCTGAATCGATAGGGGAAAAATTACCATTCTATGATCATGAGAGAAAATTAGCGATAACAGCTGATGCTATCATTGATAATCGTGAAGAATTATTTGAAAGATTACAAGTGCATATAG
>JAQSXG010000040.1 GCA_029256785.1 Neobacillus sp. | reverse complement strand
TGTTTTATTTGTAAAGAGGTATTGGGATAAGTGGAATAAATCATGGAGCAATCTACCGAATACGATTATTCAAAGATTTAGTCATACTATCCTGACGTCACTTGTCTTTCTTTCAGGGTTAATTCTCCTTTTATCTGCAAGTATCCCAGGAATTATATCTAGACTTCGAATGGCTCAAGAACTTGTGTATTTTCCTATTATTAACCTTTCGCATCAGTTAACGGTTATTGCTGGTTTCCTTTTATTGGGTTTATCGCGAGGGATTGAATATAATGTGAAACGAGCATATGAATTAACAATTATTGTCTTAATATTTGCTGCTGTCTTTTCAATATTTAAGGGACTTGATTATGAAGAAGCAATCTTTTTACTCCTTGTTGCACTCCTTCTTAAACTTTCTAAAGGTTATTTTTACAGGGAAAGCTATGTGCTCACGTGGGGTAAGACAGCATTTGATATTGCGGTAGTGTTAGTTATTACTTCGATGTATTTGGTTATTGGCTATTTGAATTTACCCAATGCAAAAATCGAACTGCCGGAACAACTTTTATCCTATGTTATATTAGATTCCCAAGATTTATTTAATAGTGCCATCATTGGAATCGTCAGTGCCTTTTTTATTTTTTTCTTCGGATATCTAAAAAGCAAACCGGAAAAATGGAAATTTGATGAGTCGAGCAATAATAAATCTGAAATAAGTAAGCATTTACAGCGATATCATGAAAATTCTTTGTTATATGAACATTTTCTTGAAGAAAAGGAGGTATTTTGGAACAGTGATAGAAACATCTTACTTCCCTTTTTGCCTTACGCTGACAAATTAGTGATATTAGGGGATCCGATTGGCGAAAGAAGCGAAAGATCAACTGTGATTGAGGAGTTTCAAACACTTGCTGATTTACACGGATACACTCCAGTTTTTTATCAGGTCACTGATGGAATGCTTCCAGTTTTGCTTGGAAATGGATATACATGTTTTCTACTATCACCATTACCAAACGGAGGTCTATCAAAGTACTCGTTTGTTAGCGAAAGAATAGCTTCTCAAATTTTTATAAGTGGACAAAATATAAAGTTGAGGGGTGGAGATGATATCGATAATGGGGAGAATAGATACTTGGGATACAAAAGAAAATCAAAAATTTCTCTGCCATTAACAATGGTACAAATAACTTTTTTGTTGTCGAAAAAGAATGAGTGACCAAAGCAAAAGCCAAGATGAAATTTCTCATCAAGGCTTTTATTTTTGCGTAATGTTCGTAAAAAATAGCAAAAGAAAGGAAATGATAATCATAGAACCTACCAATGACCATGCTAGGTTCATATTTCCTGATTCCATTGCAATGTAAATAGCAGTTGAAGCTGTTTGTGTTTTTTCTGGGATATTTCCTGCGAACATGAAGGTTGCGCCAAATTCCCCTAATGCTCTGGCAAAGCTTAAAACAATGCCTGACACAATGGCAGGTAGTGACAATGGTAAGGATACAAGGAAGAAGACCTTCAATTCATTTGCGCCATCCACTCTAGCAGCCATCTCAATATCCTTATCAACGGCTTGAAACCCCAATTTTACTGATTGATACATTAGTGGAAAGGCTACAATGGTTGAGGCAATGATGGCAGCACCTGGTGTGAACATTATGGAATGCTGGAAAAGATCTTCTATTAAAATACCAACAATGCTATTTCTTCCGAAAAAAAAGATCAATAAAAATCCAATAACGGTTGGCGGTAAGACGATAGGGAGTAGGAGGATGGTTTCAAGTACCATCTTGCCTTTAAACTGTTTATTATATAATAATCTCCCAATCATAATTCCGAAAAAACTTACAATCAATACTGAAATGGAAGCAACTTCTAAAGAAAATTTAAGCGGTGACCAATATTCATTCTGTAACATGTTATCAATCCAATACATTAAATCCATATTTTTTAAAAATGGTTTTAGCAGTTGTAGTTTGTAAATAGTCTAGAAACAGAGTAGCTTCTTGCCTGTTTTTTGAGCTTTTTATGATACCCGCAGGATAAATAATCGTATCATGTGCATCAGGCTCTGCAACAGCGACCACTTTTACTTTATCAGATATTTTTGCATCTGTCATATAGACAATGCCTGCTTCAACATTACCTGTTTCAACATAGGTGAGAACTTGGCGAACGTCTTTTGTTTGAATCATTTTTGGAAGGAGTAAATCCCAAAGGCCAAGATTTTGTAAAGTTTGCTTTGCGTACATCCCTGCTGGAACCGTTTCTGGGGTCCCAATTGCAACTTTCTTTATATTTCCTTCCTGTAATTCGGAAAATTGCTTAAAAGGTCCAGGGGTAGTTTTGTTTGTAATTAGCACCAGTTGGTTACCTAGTAAGTCAACTTGGTCCTGTTTATCAATGAAGTCCTTTTTTGTTAATTCATTAAATTGATCATTGGAAGCCGAAAGAAACACATCCACGGGAGCACCTTGGATGATTTGTTGCTGCAAGGTACCTGAGCCGCCAGTATTGTAGAAAAGAGTAATATGTTTATTTTCTTGTTCGAATTTTGTTTTAATTTCAGAAAGTGCAGAATTCAAACTTGCAGCAGCAGAAATGGTTAATTCAACCTTTTTTTGTTGATTTTCTTCGTTAGTGGTACATGCTGATAAGAATATGATAATGGCAAGTCCTATATGAAAAATGTTCTTCATCCAATACTCCCTCTCAAAGACTAATCGTAAATTTATATACATATTATAACGAAACTAATATTATCCTAAAAGTAAGGAAAAATAAAAAAACTGCCTTTTGGCAGTTTAATACGTTTTTTTGCTGGAATTACTTTAAATTGTAACTCTATTATCTATTGAAGTCTGCTTTCGACCTGTTGACAAACTTCATCAGCACTCATGCCATTTGCTTCAATGACTGAGCCTTTTGTTGAGATATCTTGCATCCCCATTACATTCGAGTCTAGACCAGTAACCACACAACAATCACAATTTTGAGCATCAGATTCCTGTTTTAATTCAACTACATCATAACCCTTTTCGCGTAAAGCCATTTGAATGTTTGTAAGAGATTGTTCTACTCCAATTTTCGCCATAAAAACACCTCCTCCTGAAAGTATCATGCCTTGATTAATAGAAAATTATTCGGTATAAGTGTGTATCTTCTACCGAAAACTATTGGTGGAGGTGTTAATATGGGAAAGCGAAAAAAGGATCCATCTACGATTGGTCTAAATTCTCCTCAAGTAGAAGGTCAGGGGACAACTACTACTGAAACAGGTAGCAGAGAAGCATCATCATCACGTAGAAAGCAAAAACGACATTAACAAAAGAGGCGGGTTCTTAAGCAGAACCCGCCTACATTATTGCCTGGCATTTAAAAATTATTTGTACATTTCTGCAACTTGTTTTTGAATTTCGGCGTTTTCTAGGTACTCATCATATGTCATTTGTTTATCAACTAATCCATTTGGAGTTAATTCGAAAATCCGATTGGCAATTGTTTGGATGAACTGATGGTCATGTGATGAAAACAGCATCGAACCTTTAAAAGCAGTTAATCCATTATTCAAAGCAGTAATCGATTCTAAATCAAGATGGTTTGTTGGTTCATCAAGTAACAATACGTTTGCGCCATTTAACATCATTTTTGAAAGCATACAGCGGACCTTTTCTCCACCGGATAGTACACTTGCCTTTTTTAGGACGTCTTCTCCGGAGAATAGCATTCTGCCTAAGAATCCTCTTAAGAAGCTCTCGCTCTCATCCTTTGGAGAGAATTGACGTAGCCAATCAATAAGATTTAATTCACTATTGTCAAAGTACTCGGAGTTATCTTTAGGAAAATAGGCTTGAGAAGTTGTAATACCCCATTTAAAGGTACCGCTATCTGGTTCCATTTCACCCATCAATATTTTGAAAAGAGTGGTCTTCGCAATTTCATTTGTACCAACTAGTGCAATTTTATCTGTTTTGTTCATAAAGAAGCTGATATTATTAAGAACCTTAACTCCATCAATCGTTTTAGTTAAACCTTCAACCATCAATAGATCATTACCAATTTCACGGTCTGGTGTAAAACCTACGAATGGATAACGACGTGATGAAGGTCTGATATCATCTAGTGTAATCTTATCTAAAAGTTTTTTACGAGAGGTTGCCTGTTTCGATTTAGAAGCATTTGCACTAAAACGAGCAATAAAGGCTTGAAGTTCTTTAATTTTTTCTTCCTTCTTTTTATTGGCATCTGAAGTTAGTCTGGTTGCTAATTGACTTGATTCATACCAGAAGTCATAGTTACCCACATAGACTTGGATTTTTCCAAAATCTAAATCAGCGATATGGGTACACACTTTATTTAGAAAATGACGGTCATGGGATACTACAATAACGGTATTTTCAAAGTTAATTAAGAACTCTTCTAACCATTGAATGGCTTGAATATCTAAGTGGTTAGTCGGCTCATCAAGAAGTAAAACTTCAGGTCTGCCAAATAAGGCTTGTGCAAGAAGTACTTTTACTTTTTCTGAACCAGTAAGTTCAGCCATTTTTTTGTAATGAAGGTCTTCGCCAATTCCAAGACCTTTTAATAGAATAGCTGCTTCTGGCTCAGCTTCCCAACCATTTAACTCAGCAAATTCACCTTCAAGCTCGGCAGCTTTCATGCCATCCTCATCAGTGAAATTTTCCTTCATATAAATGGCGTCTTTTTCCTGCATCACTTCATAAAGACGGGCATGGCCCATGATGACAGTTTTTAATACTTCATGTTCTTCGTATTCAAAATGGTTTTGTTTGAGTACAGCCATCCGCTCATCTGGACCAAGGTGTACGGTACCAGTTTGTGATTCGATTTCTCCGGACAAAATCTTTAAGAAGGTTGATTTTCCAGCACCATTCGCACCAATAAGGCCATAACAGTTACCAGGTGTGAATTTAATGTTTACATCTTCAAATAGTTTCCGATCGCCATATCTTAAACTTACGTTACTAACAGTAATCATATATGATATCCTCCAAAAGCAAAATATCTATACATTATAACACTAATTCACTGGAAGAGCGAATCCTTGGTATCCAGCATATTGGGAAATTAGGGAGAAAGTAAAAATAATGAAGAAAAATATTCTAGTTTTTTTCAATTTTTTTCACACTTTATTCATATTTTTGTTGTAGAATTGGGTTAAGAAGTAATAAAAGAGGGTGAAAAGTATGGCGAAGAAGCAACTTAGTGAACTCGTTAATAAGTTAAAACAGGCCGGAATAAAAGCGAGTTTAACTAAACCAAAGTCCAATTACCTTTTATCGTTACAGCAAATTAAGAATTATCCTTCATCAGTGAATTAAATAGGTATAATTTAAGCGATTAATCCCAAGGACTAACCGCTTTTTTTATTTGTCGTTATTCAATTTCCTTCATGATTTCTTCGTAAACTACTTGTTTGTCGAATTCCTCTCCCATTGGGAATTTCTCTACGAATTTATTATTTTCATCAACTAAAAAGGTGAAGGAAGAGTGGACAAATTGTCCGTTACCGGGGTCTTTGTATTGAAATTGTAAGGAGTCCGCTACTTCTTGTATTTTTCGCTGATCCTCTTTAATGTTTTCCGGGTCGCCAGTCAGGTATATCCAATGTTCGCTGTTTTCAATTTCAAATCCTTTAATATATTTTTGTAATAGTTCAGGAGTGTCTCGATAGGGATCGATTGTAATGGTGATAAATTCGACTTCTTTACCAAATACTCCGCGCTTTTCTAAATCAGTTTTTAATGAATTCATCTTCTGTGTAGTGGTTGGGCAAATATCTGGACAATGAGTGTAAATGAATTCAATTAACTTTAATTTTGTGTTATCTTCGCCAAAATTGTATGTATCACCATTCTGGGTAACTAAGGTGATTTCCTCTGGTATTTGTGCACTTGCATCTCGAATAAGAAAGAAAGAGATTCCTCCGGCTATCCCTAGGAACACCGCAAGACTGCAAATAATATAGATTTTTTTCATTTGTATCCCTCCTAGCTTAAAGATAAAGAAGTTTTATGAAAAAAGATATGGATATTTTGTGAACAAAATAACTGCGTATAGTAGTAAAATCCTTTATACTAGTAAAATGATTAAGGAGGTGAAATAGATGAAAAAAGCATGGGGATTTTCAGTACAAATGCTTCTGTTGGTCTTAATCTATCATATTGGAAATTATATTGCGCAATTCTTTCATTTGAAAATTCCAGGTAATGTTATTGGTTTGCTATTGCTCCTATTGTTACTATGGTTGAAGGTAATTAAGGTAGAACAGATAGAGGTAGCGGCTAGTTGGCTTCTAAAGCATTTAGGCTTCTTTTTCATTCCTATTTCCGTTGGGTTAATGACCTTAGGAGAAGTTATTAGTAAAAATGGATTATCACTATTGTTTATTCTCATTACGAGCGCGTTAATTGGCATTGTTTCCACCGGGAGAATTACCCAATCAGTGATGAGTCGAAAAGAAAAGGTGAGAGTAACATCACATGATCACGCTATTTAGTATTGTAATAACTATCACGATATATAAACTTATTTGTTTTATAGGTAAACGAATTTCTTCACCCTTAACTAACCCTGTATTTTTAAGTACGATTGCTATTATAGCTATTCTGCTTATGACAAAAATATCTTATCAGGATTACACACCAGCAAAAGATATTATGACATACTTGTTAGGTCCAGCAACCGTGGCGTTGGCTATTCCAACATACAAGAACGGGAAATCATTAGCTAAATATTTCAATGCAGCATTGCTAGGTCTTATAGCAGGAACTTTCATTACCATAACATCAGCCATTCTTATAGCAGGTTGGTTTGACTTCCCTAAAGAAGTTTTACTATCATTTAGTGTCAAATCGGTAACCGTTCCTGTGGCTACTGAGATTGGTAATATAATAGAAGGAAATCAATCGCTCATTGCTGGGTTTGTTATTGTTACAGGTATGACTGGCGCATTATTTGGACCTCAAGTTTTAAATTTGGTAAGAGTAGACAAGCCCTTTGCTAGAGGATTGTCTATCGGTACAATTTCACATGGAATCGGGACAGCAGAGGCTGTTAGAGAAGGGGAAGTTCAAGGGGCAGTTGCTGGTGCGGCTATGGGAATTGCAGGAATCCTAACTTCAATTGTTATTCCATATGTCATTCCTTATCTCTTATAACGGTTCTATTTATTGTAGGTAAAATTATTTACAAGCTTATTTTGACAATTGGTGAAATTTATTATATTCTTTAGAAGAATTTAACTTTTTTGACGAAAAGGAGTATGTTATATGTTAGGTGTCGTTCTTAACTAATCCAATCAATTGGATATTTCTATTTTCAACACCACATTTGTTTTTTATTAACAGAATGTAGGTTTTTTTGTGTTGGAATGGAGTTAAGAACAATGGGCATACCTAAGCATACACATTTTCCATGTTGCTGTGTACATCCGTGTAGGCAGTTTTTTTTATGGTTATTTTGTGTTAGAAATATGAGTTAAATTACTCAATATATTTCACTGGGCCGCGATGACATTGTTCATTTCGGCCTTTTTTATAATTAATTATTACTTTTGGGGGTAAAAAATGAATCATCATTCTTTTCTAGTATTAGAATTTAATCAAATTAAAGAGTTAATTGCACACTATGCTTTAACAACGGAAGGAAAGGAAAAGATTAATAAGCTTTCACCGTCAATAAATGTGAAGCAAATAGAGGCTTGGCTAGATGAAGTTTCAGAAGCTACTGAAATATTAAATAAGAGCTCAAGTGTACCCGTCCATGGATTAACTGGTATAGAACAACTATTAAGTAAATTAAACAAGGGAATTACGTTAAGTCCAGATCTATTAACTAAACTTTATGATTTCTTAGATTGCTGCGGAAAAATGCGACGGTTTATGAAAGGTAAAGAATACTTTGCACCTAGGGTTTCTGCCTATGTAGAAGTGATTGATGAATTACCCGAACTTACAAGTGAAATTCTCCGCTGCATCCGTAATGGTAGGGTAGATGATTATGCAAGTAAGGAGTTATTAAAAATTCGAAAGCAGATTGCCATACAAGAGGAACGCCTAAAAGAAAAAACCATGCAGTTAATTCGATCTAATAAATATAAAGCAATCCTGCAAGAGCAAGTTGTAAGTCAAAGAAATGGACGCCATGTAATTCCTGTTAAGAAGGAGTGGCGAAATAAAATTAAAGGAACAATCTTGGACACTTCGGCTTCTGGATCCACACTATTCATCGAACCGGAGGAGATTGCACTATTCCAAGATCAGTTATCTTGGTTGTCAGCAGATGAAGAGGTTGAGGTACAAAAAATCTTATCTTACTTAACCGGGTTGGTCGAAGAAAAGGAAAAATCCTTAAGGTTTGCAATGGAAACAATGATTCATTATGATTTTATTTTTGCAAAAGCAAAATATGGGCGTTCCATTAAAGGGGTGAAAGTTTCTATCAATGATGAGCAAATTATTAAGTTGGTAGGGGCAAAACATCCCCTATTAGGTGAAAAGGCGGTGCCATTGTTTCTGGAATTAGGTTGTGAACAAAATGCTCTCGTGATTACTGGTCCTAATACCGGAGGAAAAACAGTAACGATTAAAACTGTTGGTCTCTTAACTTTGATGGTGCAATGTGGTCTTCATATACCTGCTGAGGAAGGAAGTAGTCTAAGTGTTTTTCATCGTATTTTAGTTGATATTGGGGATGGGCAAAGTATAGCCGATAATTTAAGTACGTTTAGTTCGAGAATCGTTAATATTATAGAGATTTTAAAAGAAACAAATAATAAAACCCTAGTCCTCTTAGATGAACTTGGTTCTGGTACGGACCCAGGAGAAGGAATGGGTCTTGCCACCGCAATTTTAGAACAGCTCTTTGATAAAGGTGCGACATTACTGGCAACAACCCACTATAGTGAGATAAAAGAGTTTGCTGAAAAACAGCCTGGTTTTATAAATGGATCGATGGAATTTGATTTGGATACGCTCAGTCCCACTTACCGTCTAAACATTGGAAGAGGAGGAGAAAGCCAGGCATTTGCGATAGCTCTCAAGCTTGGAATTCATCCGAAAATCATTGAAAGGGCACATCAGATTACGTATAAAGAAAATAAAAACTATACCAATGATGAAACGGATAGATGGAAACGTAAAGAATTAGAAAAACAGGTAACTGTTAATAAGTACAAAGATCAGAAGCAAACACCAAGAAATGAAGTGAACATCCCTATTTATTATCAAGGCGACAATGTAAAAATATCACCAGAAAACGAGTACGGAATTGTTTTTACAGGACCTGACCAACAAGGGAATTATATCGTCCAAGTGAAGGGAGATAAAGTTAAAGTAAATTATAAGAGGCTTAAACTTTATATAGCTGCAAAAGAACTTTATCCGAAGGATTATGACTTTGATATTATATTCCAGTCAAAAGACCATCGTAAGAAAAATAATATCATGAAGAAAAGGCATGATGAGGATATAACGATAGATTATTGATTCTTTTTAAATAGAACAACAAGCCCTCCAATGGAAGGCTTGTTGTCATTTAATGAAGTTTGTCATAATCCAATCTGCAACGACTCCTCCAAAATATACCCCGAAGACACCTAAAACAGCAGAAAGGACGGGAGGAGCTGGAAGTGGTAATTTTAAAAATCTAAAAAGGATTCCAACAGCCATACCGGCAATAACACTTAATATTAATTCTTTCACATAATTTCCCTCGTTTCCAAATTATTCTTCTTTTTTATTCTTATATTTTTCGGCAAGCAATTGTTTTACCTGATTGTAACTGAGTCCTGACTGGCTGTTTAAACGTTTGACCTCTTCAATATTAGTCCCTGTAATCGTTCGATTATTCATTGGATTTTTCAATAGTTGGCTCCTTCCAAAATTTGTTTCGTGTAAAGATTGCTTCTTTCGTGCAATGAAAACTGCTTTTTTTGTACATACTAACAAAAAAGGAGGCGGTTCCCATTTTTTATGGTAAAAGGAATAGAGACGAAGAAATTGAAACAATTATGTTAGATACTGAAATATACTCTTGTATGGATGATGCATGTATTGGTTGGATGAGAAAGGATTTTGTTACTGACGACTTACTTTGTCCTATGTGTGGTAACACAATGGTACAGGAAATTCGTGAGCTTCCGAAAATATAAAGATGTTCTAAAAAGACTGTCTGAATGACAGTCTTTTATATATTATTGATTTTCATTTTGCTGACCAATTTCATTAGCCGAAATTGCGGTGTTTGTTTCTTCCATCGCCCTTAGTTTATCAACCGATTCTCCAGCTACTCTAACTGAATTAGGGAGGATTCCTCCAATACTTCCATTTGTTTGTGGATGATTAGCTGCAGTTCTGTTTTCTACTTTTTCCTTCATTACAAACACCTCCTGTTCTAAGCTTTTGCTTAACCAGAAAGGTTTATTCCAACACTTTCATATGTAAAAAATAAAACTCTCCTCATGTTGGGAGAGTTTTGATATTTATTCATCGCGATTGGATAAGCAACGATCACATTCCATTAAGTAGCTTTCGGCCTGTTCATCCATGTGCTGTCCACACTCTGGACATTCCTTTTTAGGTAAGTTACGAAAGAATTCAACGGGACTCATTAACATTTATTATTCCTCCTTATTTAATACAGTTATTTAAATGAATGTCTGTAGTATAACAGATGAAACAAAAAATATTATACCTGATCAACCAAAAGCTGTTTATTCATCTCTTTTAGCTAAGCAACGATCACATTCCATTAAATAGCTCTCAGCTTGCTCATCCATATGCTGTCCGCACTCTGGACATTCTTTTTTAGGTAACGTACGAAAAAATTCAACTGGACTCATCATTTTTAATAACCTCCTTGTTTAATACAGTTTATTTATTTACCACCTGTTGTAGTACAGTATAATCAAAAAAAAGTGATTTGTGTAGACTTTTTTTAAAAATAATCGCCTATTTTTAGAAAATGAGACATTCATCCTATGTGATATTCTACTCCACTCACAGACTGTTTATGTAAAGATGAAAAAAAACTAGGCTAAAATAACTTTTATCAGGGAGTTAATCAAAATATACTATCTTATCTATCTGATTTACATTACAATCATAGTAGAAACAGGTTTGGGAAATAGGGGGGATCCTGTTAATGGATGCAGTATCAGGAGCGTTTCATCCATTTTTAATCATAATTGCTATTGGCTTAACAATCATGGCCTCATACACAGGCTTAGATATGTTTACATTAATTCAGTCATCTAAAAGTAAAAAAAGACTATTGTACCTAGGCGGTTCCGTATCAATGGGGATTGCAATTTGGGTAATGAATTTTATTGGCTTAATTGCAGCTGATATTAGTCGGTTTGCAACCTATCAAATTCCTTTTACCATCTTGTCTGTTTTTATCGGTATTGCATTTGCAGGTATGGCATTTATTTTGTTATTTGGGAAAGAGAAACGAATTGTACATTTCCTCTTTGGAAGTTTATTTTTAACAATAGCAGTCTTTTCCATTTATATCATTAGCTTATATGCAATGAATTTAAGTTTTCAATTAAATGGTCCGCTAGTTGTTCTTTCTGGATTACTTATTTTTGGGTCCTTTTATTTTTCATTATGGATTCTTTTTTCAACGAAGGGCTTTACTCAAAGCAATCAAACTTGGTTGAAACCGATAAGCGCAATTATTATGTCTGGGGCAATTGCCCAAGGGCATTTCCTGCTCAACAGAGCTTCTACATTGATACCTAATCCTAATGGAGTACAAGGGATTGTAAGTGAAGGAACATTCATCATTTCTTTAGTCTTATTAATTACGATATTGATCGTCGCTGGGTTAATTGCCTCTAGCACACTTATTAGTAAACAATTGGCTGAATCAGACACAAATTTTAAAGATATTAAGGCAGCTCTTGATACTTCTACAATTGTAGCGATTACAGATCCTGCCGGAACAATTGTATTTGTTAATGATAAGTTCGAAGAAATATCTAAATATACAAAAGAAGAAATTATTGGTAAGAATCACCGAATATTAAATTCAGGGTTTCATTCAAAAGAATTTTTTAAAAATCTGTGGGGAACCATCCAGTCCGGTAAGGTGTGGAGAGGTGAGATTCGTAACAAAGCCAAAGATGGCACTTTTTATTGGGTTGATACAACCATTGTTCCATTCTTAAATAAAAAGGGGAAACCAGTTCAATATATTGCAATCCGTTCGGATATTACGAAACGTAAACAGGCAGAAGAACATTTAAAAGAAACAATTAAAGATAACATCGATATTCGCTTTGCTCTAGATCAATCAACAATTGTTGCATTTACGGATGCGAAGGGGAAAATTACTAGTGTAAACGATAAGTTCTGTGAAATTTCAAAGTACAGTCGAGAAGAAATCATTGGTAAAGACCATAATATCTTAAATTCCGGTTTACATGGAAAAGAGTTCTTTAAAAATTTATGGAAAACAATTGGTGAAGGAAATGTCTGGAAAGGTGAAATTAGAAACAGAGCGAAAGATGGTACTTTTTATTGGGTTGATACCACAATTGTGCCTTTTCTAAATGAACAGGGCAAGCCCTACCAATATGTAGCAATCCGAAATGATATTACTGAAAGAAAAAAGACAGAAGAAGTACTTCATCGCCAAGATAAACTTGCAGCAGTGGGCCAATTAGCTGCGGGTGTGGCTCATGAAATACGTAATCCACTTACTTCTATGAAGGGGTACGCAGAGTTCCTCACACTTGATGAGACAGATCCGGAACGATTGGAGTTCATGAATATTATTCTTGATGAAATTGAACGTGTAAACATGATCGTAGAGGATTTTATGGTACTAGCAAAACCAAAGGCAGTGGAACTAGAAGAGAAAAATGTCGTACCAGTTATCAAGGATGTAGTATCACTTCTTGAATTTGAGGCAAGAAAGAAACATGTCCGACTGTCTTTTGATTGCACCCACGAAATCATCCAAATTGAATGTGATGAAAACCGTTTAAAACAAGTGTTCTTGAATTTTATTAAAAATGGTATTGAAGCCATGCCCAATGGTGGGGAATTGCATGTTAAAACCATTATTAATGATAACAATGTTCATATATCAATACAGGATACAGGCGTTGGCATCTCTAAAGAAAAGCTTAAAAAGCTTGGTGAACCATTCTTCACGACGAAGAAGAATGGTAACGGCTTAGGATTAATGGTTAGCTTTAAGATCATTGAAAGCCATAATGGGAAAGTATTCGTTGAAAGTGAACCAAATAAAGGAACAACCTTTAATATTTTATTACCAGCCAAACCAGCATGAAGGGACGAGAACGAATAATCTCGTTTCTTTTTTTATATAGTTAAAAGTAGATAATTTAGATACTTTTCAAAAAATGGACATATCTTTTTAAAAAAAGAAAGCTACTTTTGAGTTGAATAGATTAATATGTTTATATAGGTATTAATGTTTAAATAGGGAGGTTTGGGAATGGGAGAAGCTAACTTGGTAAAAACCATTTGCGGCTATTGCGGTACTGGTTGTGGTTTAGTACTAGAGGTGAAAGATAACAAAATTACTAAAATTCGCGGCGATAAAGAGGCTCCAGTCAACAAAGGACAAACCTGCGTTAAGGGTGCATTCGCCTATGAATATGTTCATGCAAAAAATAGACTAACATCCCCGCTTATTAGAAAGGCAGGAAAATTAGTCGAAACCACATGGGAAGAGGCCTATCAATATATTGCAACTAATTTATCTGCAATTAAAGATCAATGGGGTCCTAAAGCGATAACAATGTTTGCTTGTGCACGAACAACAAACGAATCAAATTTTGTCACTCAAAAGTTTATGAGAACAGTAATTGGCAGTAATAATATAGATGGATGTAACCGAACTTGACACGCACCTAGCGTTGCCGGTCTGGCAACTGTGTTTGGAAGCGGTTTCCCAACGAATACTTTAGAAGATTTTGATAAGGCAGAAGTCTTATTACTGATGGGATCTAATACAACTGAAGCTCATCCAATTATCGCAAATCGGATAAAGAAAGCAGTCAAATCAGGTCTAAAGGTTATTGTGATTGACCCTAGAAAAATTGATATGGTTAAATTTGCTCATCGACATTTGCAAATAAATGTCGGAACGGATATTGCTCTTATTAATGCATTTATCCATGTAATAATTAAAGAAGGGTTATACAATTCTGATTTTATTCAACAATTTACGATTGATTTTGATTCGCTAAGAAAGCAAGTAGAGCTTTATACTCCAGAATACGCTGCCAAGATTACAGGTTTAAAGGCAGAGGATATCGTAGAAACCGCTAGAGAATATGCTACTGCAAGTGGGGCTATGATTGCCTATACTCTAGGAATTACCGAACACCACTGTGGTGTGAATAATGTCTTTGATATTGCCAATATTGCATTGTTAACTGGTAACATTGGAAAAGAAGGTACAGGGATCATGCCATTAAGAGGGCAGAACAATGTTCAAGGTGCGGGAGATATGGGATGTTTACCAAACCAATTACCTGGAGCAATGAGTCTGGCGAATGATGAGAACCGTGAGCGCTATGAAAAAGCATGGAATGTCGTCCTAAATCCAATTCCAGGTGATACACAAACTAGAACATTTGATAGGCTAGAATCAGGGGAACTGAAGGCATTATATGTGATTGGTGAAAATCCATTAATGGCAGATGTTCATATGAACCATACAAAAAAACTTTTGGAAAAGCTTGATTTGTTAATCGTTCAGGATATTTTCTTAACGGAGACCGCAAAAATGGCTGATGTGGTCCTTCCCGCTTGTTCGTGGGGTGAAGTTGATGGAACCTATACAAACACTGATCGTAGGGTTCAAAGAGTCCGTAAGGCTGTGGAATCCCATCCTACTGTAAAAGAAGATTGGGAGATTCTTTGTGAGCTATCCACTCTAATGGGTTATCCGCTTAACTATTCTAATAGTGAAGAAATATGGGATGAGGTTAGAGCGCTAGCATGGGAGCTGTATGGCGGGATATCATATGAACGGCTTGATAAGGTATTTAGCCTTCATTATCCATGTCCAGATGAGAATCATCCAGGGACATTTATTATGCACGAAAGATTTCATAATCAGGAAACCAGCACTCAAAAGTCTCCATTTGTTCCAGTGGATTTCACACCACCATTAGAACTTCCAGATGATGAGTATCCTTTTACTCTTACTACTGGCAGACGCTATGAGTCCTATAATACTCATAGCCAGACCCGCCACTATGC
>JAQSXG010000580.1 GCA_029256785.1 Neobacillus sp. | reverse complement strand
AGAGCCAATTTATTCTGAACATGAGGGATTTATCCTTCCTAAAAACTGCAAGTGTAGTCAAGAGGAATTAAACAAAATCAGCGAGCAGAAACAGGCCGAAACAGTAAAAGAGAATCAGCGAAAACTTGACCGGCTAAAACAATTTTCCATGATGGATAGCCAATTCTATGATTGCACTTTTGAGAACTACAAAGTAGACAAGGATAATGAAAAATTACATAAGTTTGCACTAAAATATTGCGATCACTGGGAAGAAATGTACCGGGAGAATATAGGCGTAATGTTCCTGGGAAGCCAAGGAATAGGAAAATCCTTCACGAGTTTTGCAATTGCCAACAAGTTACTAGAAAACATGGTTCCGGTCATAGCAATATCAACAATCGGACTACTCGAAAGAATCAAAATGACATACAAAAAGTACGGTGACGAGGGAGAATCAGAAATATTGTATCAGCTCTCTAATGCAAAATTGCTAGTACTTGACGATTTGGGAGCTGAAAACGACACACCTTGGGCAAAAGAAAAGCTATACGAGATCATCGACACTAGAGACAGGCAAGGTAAACCACTAATAGTAACCACTAACCTTACAAAAGAGCAGTTGCAAAACAAGTTAACTGGTTCAGATGGAGTTAATAGGACTTATGACAGATTAATTAAAATGTGCCAGCCTATTGAGGTAACGGGTACTAGTAAAAGGATAGATGAAGCTAAACGAAAAGAAGAAGTATTAAAAAAGATACTGTATTAACATGCCATCGTTGGCAGAAGGTGAGGGAGAGAATGAGTAAATATTTATGTGAGGAATGTAAGTCAAATAACAATGGTTGGTGTAAAACAAAGAAAATGAACGGCTTGAAGCAAAAAAATATTCAAGAGTGCGATTCTTACAAGAAAGCTGGAACAACTTTGATATTAGAACGTGGAATACGTGACTATTACGGAACAGAAATGATGGCTATTAAAATTAACGATGAAGTCTTTGAAGTACCTGTGTATGTCGTTGAAAACTTTATTAAAAACGAGAAAAACAAGAGCATAGAAGTTAAAATGCCGGTATAATTGGAGGGGTTAGAATGAGCGGGATTAAAGAGATTCAAGATGCAATAAAGTTTACTCAAAAAGTCATAAAACAATGTGAACAAATAGCAGAATCACGCAAAAGGCTTGGAATTGATTACACCATACCAGTTGCAACCAAAGTAAATAAAACCATATTGCAAGCTTTGAAGGAAAGACTGGAACGAGAGTGGATTTCTGTTGGCGAGAGGTTACCAAAGCGTGAAGAATTTCAAAACGAAAAAGAAGAATATTATAGAAGGTTAGAAATTGCTTACAAAACTGATACTGTTGAATACAAAATTGGATATTTTGATGGTTACAAATGGTTTGATAAAAAATATCAAAATATTGAGAATGTTGTTGCGTGGAAACTGTTTGAGCCATACAAGGAGGTTACAAAATGAGTGATACAGCGCAGATTATAGGAGTTGCAGCGATTATGTTACTAATGGCAAATAGTTACAGGGTGATTTGGAAATGGGTTGATTTAAGTGTAAAAATGTGTGCCGAAACAGCTTTATTAATTATAAGTAATTGGGTGTTAGCTTTGCTAGTTGGGATGGTGATATTTTGATTAGATTAACTATTTTAGGAGAACCGCAAGGAAAGGCACGAGCAAGGACGGTTAAAAACAAGCATACAGGTAAAACAATGTCATTCACGCCCGAAAATACAGTTAGCTATGAAAACTTAATTAAACATGAGTTTCTAGCAAATGGGTGCGAAAAACTGACAGGAGAAATTGTAATTAAAGTAATAGCGTTCTTCTCAATTCCAAAGAGTACAAGTAATACTAAACAATGCAAAATGAATTTAGGAACAATAAGACCCACTAAAAAGCCTGATGTAGATAATATATGCAAGATTTGTGCTGATGCTCTAAACAAGATTGCCTATGATGATGACAGCCAAATTGTGAGTGCAATTATTCAAAAATTTTATAGTGATAGACCACGAGTTGAAATAGAACTATCAGAGATTTGAATTTTGCCACACAGGACAAGCTAAAACAACAAAGTAATATGTTTACTAAAGTAAAAATTTAAAACGCTCATTAGGGCGTATAGAAGCAAATAGGAGGGGTGATTAAAGTGACTAATTTTGAAAAGATAAAGCAAATGTCTGTTGACGAAATGGCTGAGTTTTTAATTAAATTCGAAAAAGAAAATTTAACAGGAGCGTTATGGAATATAAAAAGATCTGTAACTAAATGGCTTGAATCGGAGGTACAAGAATGAACAGTCTAATTTTGGATTGGGGGGCGAGGGTGTGAAGAAAGTTTATATGTTTGATGAAACTGAAATAAACAATCTTAATAAATATTTAAGGCAGATAAATCACGATGCAGATGTGATACAGCAAAACAAAAATAATCCGGAACATGTAAATGGATATGCTGAGAGGATAAAAACTTTTGCGACAGAAGTAATAAAGCTTATGAAGGATTAGTAGGGCTTATGGCTGACTATAAAAGTTGTTTTGAGAGGGAGTATCAGTCTATTGCGAAGGAAGGAGTGAGCGAATATGTTACTGGATTTCAACCTGATTGGAGAAGATAAACTAAAAAGTGGAGGAATTAGAAAATTTATTGTCCTAAAATGTTGGGAACTATCAAAATGGTTGGATGATGAACAGCAGAAAAACCTTCAAGATATTTGTAAAACAATATCTGACAGTAGGCATTTTGAAGGTAAAAAAGAAAATGAATACATTGTTATTAATACCGACGAGCCATATGCACAAGATGTTATTGAGATTTTAAAACGCAATGGACATTGGGGATAGTACGCATAATGAATATATAGAGAATCAAGAAAGTGAGGGGGATATGACTAAAGAAGAACTGAGTCAGATTAAAATAAAAAGCAAAGAAATAAATGTTCTCCGGCAAAAGATTCAAGATTTATATTGGGGTGATGATAGTCATTATGTTTCCGACAAGGTTACTGGGAGCTCAGCACATTTTCCTTATAGTCAAAGGTCATTCCGGATAGAGGGTTTCGAGCAAATGTCAGAAGAATGTATCAAGAAAAGAAATGACTTAGCAGCGAGGTTAAGTAACAAGGTAGGGGAACTGTGCGACTTACTTAACAAAGCTTATGGCTACATAGATTCTATTCCAGATGGTCAGATTAGGTTGATTTTAATATATAAATATGTGGACGGGAAAACAGAGGAAGAAATAGCGGAAGAAATAGAACTAAGTACCCGGACCGTACAAAGAAAATTTAAAGA
>JAQSXG010000039.1 GCA_029256785.1 Neobacillus sp. | reverse complement strand
GATTTTCCACGTGTTTGCCGATGAAAGGTAATCGCAAATCGATGGACCTCGTCCTGTATCCGTTGTAATAAATAGAATTCCTGACTATTTCTTGCAAGCGGGATAATTTCTAACGGATTTCCATATAACAACTGTGAGGTTCGATGTTTTTCATCTTTCACAAGACCGGCAAGTGGTATATCTAAACCGAGTTCATTTTCCAGTACATCTCTAACCGTTTCCACATGTCCTTTACCACCATCAATGATAATCAAGTCAGGAAGAGGTAAATTTTCTTTTAAAGCCCTAGAATATCTTCTCCTCGTTACTTCCCGCATGGATTCATAGTCATCCGGTCCAATAACTGATTTTATCTTATATTTTCGGTATTCTCGCTTATTTGCCTTACCATCTGTAAACACCACCATGGCTGAAACAGGATCTGTCCCTTGAATATTGGAATTATCAAATGTTTCAATTCGATGTGGCGTGTATATCCCCAGTAACTCCCCTAAATTTTCTACTGCTTTGATGGTTCGGTCTTCATCCTTTTCAATCATCGAGAACTTTTCTTTCAAGGCGATTTTTGCATTTTTAATCGCCATATTAACCAGATCCTTTTTTTGACCCCGCTGAGGTTTTAATACTTTCACTTGAAGCAACTGCTCTGCAAGGCTAAGGTCAATTTCTTCCTGTATTAAAATCTCTTTTGGCTTAATGTGATTTGTTTTCTCATAAAATCGCCCTAGGAAAGTAAGGATATCTTCATCCGGTTCATTATAGACAGGAAATAACGAGACATCCCGTTCAATTAACTTTCCTTGGCGAACAAAAAAGACTTGAACACACATCCAGCCCTTATCAACTGCATAACCAAATACATCACGATCTGTAAAATCGTTCATCGTGATTTTTTGTTTTTCAATAATCGTTTCCATATGAAGGATTTGATCACGATATTCTTTTGCTTTTTCAAATTCCAACGCTTCCGCTGCATGGGTCATTTTTTCTGTTAGTTCTCTTTTGATTTCCTTATGGCCGCCATGTAAGAAACGAGCAATTTCGTCGGCTACTTGCTTATATTCTTCTTCGCTTACTTCTTTAGCACATGCGCCAATACATAGTCCTAACTGATAATATAAACATGGCCTGCCTGGGACCGTACTATTGCATCTTCTTAACGGAAACATCCTTTCAAGGAGCTTTTTTATCTCTCTTGCAGCAATTACATTGGGGTAAGGTCCAAAATATTTCCCTTTATCTTTTTTAACCTTCCTCGTAATAATTAGCTGTGGATGCCTTTCCGCTGTGATTTTAAGAAATGGATAGGTTTTATCATCCTTAAGCATGATATTGTATTTCGGGTCGTATTTCTTAATTAAATTCAACTCAAGTAGCAAGGCTTCAATATTCGATGAAGTGACAATATATTCAAAGTCCTCAATTTCATTAACAAGTCTAAGTGTCTTCCCATCGTGTGATCCTGTAAAATAAGATCGAACTCGATTTTTTAAGATTTTTGCTTTTCCTACATAAATAATTGATCCTTGACGATCTTTCATTAGGTAGCAGCCAGGCTGTGCCGGTAGCAAGGTTAATTTTTGTTTAATTGTTTCATTCATTCCGGCCACTCCTCTTTGTCAATAGTTCTTCACATTAAAATTCTAAATCAAACCGCTTGTAAAGAAAAGCCTCCAGATATCATTTCCAAAAATAAAAAAACCTTGGCTAGAATGACCCAGCCAAGGTTTTTGTTGCTTATACGTGCTTTTCTAATACGCTTGATAATGCATCTTTAGGCTGGAAGCCAACTACTTTGTCAACAACTTCGCCATTTTTGAAAACTAATAATGTAGGGATACTCATAACGCCAAATTTAGCTGCCGTTTCTTGGTTATCATCAACATCTAATTTAACGATTTTTACTTTGTCGCCGATTTCAGAATCAAGTTCTTCTAAAACAGGTGCTATCATTTTACAAGGTCCACACCAAGGAGCCCAGAAATCTACAAGTACAACGCCAGCTCCTGTTTCAGCAGCGAAATTTGAATCTGTTACGTGAGAAATAGTCATTTTTAATGCCCTCCTAATTATTACTAAAATACTAACGAAAGTATATCATCGTTTGAAGTATCATGCTAATAATATGTTTCAGATGTAATTTTCCCTATCCTTTCAGCATGTATGCCTTAAAGATTTCGAAAAAATATTCAACTGACACTATCGGATAAGAAAGAAAACGAGCGATAGTCCATCGCCCGTTTCCCCACCTTACTTATTATGAATGTACTTTAAGTTTTTTAAACTCTTCAGTTAATAATGGAACCACTTCAA
Organism: Neobacillus sp.; assembly: GCA_029256785.1. Lineage (GTDB taxonomy): Bacteria > Bacillota > Bacilli > Bacillales > Cytobacillaceae > Neobacillus. The sequence goes on along the minus strand of JAQSXG010000039.1, from coordinate 12,936 downwards.
AGAGGTCTCCAACAATGCCGTAATCAGCTACTTTGAAAATATTAGCTTCTGGATCTTTATTGATTGCAACAATGACTTTAGAATTGGACATACCAGCTAGATGCTGAATTGCTCCTGAAATTCCGCAGGCAATGTAAAGGTCTGGTGTAACAACCTTACCCGTTTGACCAATTTGCAAGGAGTAATCACAATAGTCAGCGTCACATGCACCACGAGATGCTCCAATAGCCCCTCCTAATACTTGAGCTAATTCTTTAAGAGGCTCAAACCCATCCGCACTTTTCACACCGCGTCCGCCTGAAATAACTACCTTTGCTTCGCTCAAATCTACACCTTCACTTGCTTTTCTTACCACTTCTTTAATGATTGCACGAAGGTCTTTAATTTCAACAGAAAGGGAACTCACTTCACCTGTTCTATTTTCATCTTTTTCTAATGGAGCAATATTATTAGGTCTTACTGTTGCAAAAATTAACCCGTCAGTAACAATTTTCTTTTCAAACGCTTTTCCTGAATAAATAGGTCTTGTAAAAACAACATTTCCACCAGCTACTTCAACAGCTGTAGCGTCAGAAATTAGACCGGAGGAAAGCTTACCAGCAATTCTTGGAGCAAGGTCTTTACCAAGCGCTGTATGGCCTAAAACTAAGCCTTCAGGACTCTCTTGATCAAGCACTGCAAGTAATGCTTGTGCATAACCATCTGAAGTATATTGATTTAATTTTGCATCTTCCACCACAACCACGCGATCCGCACCGTACTTTATTAATTCAACTCCTAAAGCGTTTACAGCTTCGCCAATTAATACACCAACAACTTCTCCGCCTTCGGCAACTGTTTTTGCTGCTCCTATTGCTTCGAAAGATACATTACGTAAAGATCCATCTCGAGTTTCCCCTAATACTAATACTTTTCTAGACATTCCATATACCTCCTGCAACTCATTTTTGTTGGAATTTTAATTAGACTACCTTTGCTTCCGTATGAAGAAGTTGAACAAGTTCTTTTACCTGGTCGTTAATTTCTCCAGATAACACCTTACCGGCTTCTTTTGCAGGCGGAAGATAAATTTCCAGTGTTTTTGTTTTCGCTTCAACATCGTCTTCTTCAAGATCTAAATCATCTAATTCAAGTTCTTCAAGTGGTTTCTTCTTTGCTTTCATAATACCTGGTAATGAAGGATAACGTGGCTCATTTAAGCCTTGTTGTGCAGTAACCAACAATGGAAGGCTAGTTTCAATCACTTCAGAATCCCCTTCAACATCACGAGTAACCGTTACAGTTGTTCCGTCAATTTCAAGCTTTGTAATCGTCGTAACATAAGGAATGTTAAGCAATTCCGCTACACGTGGTCCTACCTGGCCTGAACCGCCATCAATGGCAACATTTCCGCCTAAAATCAAATCGGCATCTTTATCCTTTAAGTATTCAGCAAGTAATTTTGCTGTTGTAAATTGGTCACTATTTTCAATATCATCTTCTATGTTAATGAGAACAGCTTTATCAGCTCCCATTGCAAGTGCGGTACGCAATTGTTTTTCTGTTTCTTCATTTCCCACTGAAATGACTGTTACTTCACCACTGTTAGCATCACGGACTTGGATGGCTTCTTCCACCGCATATTCATCATAAGGATTAATGATAAATTCAGCGCCATCCTCATTAATTTTTCCGCCGGAAATGGAAATCTTCTCCTCAGTATCAAACGTTCTTTTTAGTAATACATAAATGTTCATGGTTTCCCTCCTATAATGCAAACATTTTTTTAGTTCTAAAGATTAAGATAATTTTCTAGAAAAAAATATACAATCCTTTTATATGGGAGTAATCCCGTTATAAAAGTTATTCCCCTGTAAACGTTGGCTGGCGTTTCTCAAGAAAGGCTTGAATTCCTTCTTTGCCATCCCTTGAAGCGAATACCTCACCGAATAATTCTGCTTCTCTTTTTGTTCCTTCATAAAATTCTTGTGTCTTTGCATAATTCAAGAGCTCAATCGATGCTCTAAGTGCACCAGGGCTTTTCTTAGAGATTTTCCGAGCTAGCTTATACGCATTTTCCAAGACTTCTGTTTCTGGGTATGCATGGTTAGCTAAACCATATTGGACTGCTTCTAAACCAGTAATTGGTTCGGATGTAAACAGCATTTCAGCTGCCATTGAAACACCCACATATTTTGGTAGGCGTTGTGTCCCTGCAAAACCAGGAATGATTCCCAGCTGAAGCTCAGGCAGCCCGAGTTTTGCTGTTTCACTAACAAGGCGAATATGACAAGCCATTGCTAGCTCCAAGCCGCCGCCTAGTGCTGCACCATGAATGGCAGCAATAATTGGCTTAGGGAATTTTTCCATTCGGTCAAACAAATCTTGTCCAAATTTACCTAAATCAGAAAATCCTTCGGAAGAATCTACACTGGTAAACTCCTTAATATCTGCCCCAGCTGAGAAAAATCTACCTTCCCCGTGAATAACAACCACTCTCACTTCACGATTTGCTTCAATTTCATCAAGCACGAATGAAAGCTCTTTCAATAATCCATTTGAAAGGGCATTCGCTGGTGGCCTTTCAATAGTAATTGTAGCAATATTATCTTGATTAGACAATTTTAAATATTCCAATAGGTTCCCCTCCCACTTCTATTAGGCTCTATTTCTTCTCCTGATTACCGCAACCATTAATCAATAGCTGGTGAACAGGAACTGCAAGTGCTACCAAATCATATTTTTGCTCATTCAACACCCATGTGGTCACTGTTTCATCCATCGTACCAAATATCATTTGTCGGGCAAGACGAACATTGAGGTTACTGGAAAACTCCCCCGATTCTTTTCCTTCAATAATGATTTTATCAATCACATTTAAGTATCCTTTAAGAACTTTATTTATCCGCATACGGAGTTCTTTATTCGATTGCCGTAATTCGAGTTGTGTCACAATCGCCATGTGATGATCATCAGAAAGATTACGAAAATGGGCTTCAACCATCATTAATAACTTCTCTGTTGCAGTCTGTTTTCCTGCTATCATTTCATCTATTTTTTCAATAAAACTTCCCATTTTTTCTTCAAAGAGTGAGATGAGAATGTCTTCTTTGTTTTTAAAATATAAATAGATGGTGCCATCAGCCACACCTGCTTGTTTAGCGATTTTTGAAACTTGTGCTTGATGGTAGCCAACTTCGGCGATTGCAATAACTGCAGCATCAATAATTTGCATATATTTTGGCTTGTTTTTTTTCATTAATGTTCTCCCTCCTTTGAAGAAAAAATATTTTTAAAATAGCCTGTTGATTGTAGCTCCAATCAAAAGAGTATCAATCAACTAAAGCCACAAATTTAAATATGAAAAAGAAAAATATGAATGAATAATCATTCATATTTTTATAATAGTTTTAAACTGTATTTATGTCAAGAAATACAATGCATTTTTTATAATAGCTTATTGAGATAAGAGGGACAAGTAGTATTATTCAAAAAAAAGAAGCGAAGTTAGGCATGTTTTTTGCTTTCTTCCTCTATTTTTCTAATTTCTTCCTCTACAAGTGTCCTTCTTAAGATTTTCCCGACAGCCGTTTTAGGTAATTCATCTCTAAATTCATACAATCTTGGTGCTTTATACGCTGCAAGAGACTTTCTAGCAAATTTATTCAATTCCTCTTCTGTTACCTTTGAACCCTCTTTTAGGACGATATATACCTTCACGGTTTCACCACGGTATGGATCTGGAATTCCTGCAGCGACAACTTCTAGAATATCCGGATGTTCATATAACACTTCTTCTATTTCTCTAGGATAAATGTTAAAACCTCCGGCAATAATCATATCCTTCTTTCTGTCGACGACATAAAAATAGCCTTGATCATCCATATAGCCGAGGTCACCCGTATATAACCAACCGTCTTTTAATGTTTCTTCCGTGGCATCCGGGCGGTTCCAATAGCCCTTCATCACTTGAGGACCTCTGATAATGATTTCACCAATTTCACCCACCGGCACCTGTTCACCAGTATCCATAGATACAATTCTTGCTTCTGTATCAGGCCACGGAACTCCAATACTACCCTTAACTCGTGGACGGTCCCATAAGAAATTGGAATGTGTAACTGGCGAAGATTCTGTTAGTCCATACCCTTCCACAAGCTTTCCGCCTGTTAACTCCTCGAAATCATGTTGAACTTCATGAGGGAGTGCAGCAGAGCCACTAATACATGAATCAATGGATGACAAATCATATTTCTTTAAATCAGGATGATTCAATAATCCTATATAAATCGTTGGCGCTCCTGGAAAAAGAGTTGGCCGCTGTTTTTGAATTGTCTTTAATGTAGTTAATGCATCAAACTTAGGGAGGATGATCATCTTATTAGCTTGCATAATCGTTAGTATTAGGACGGTTGTCATTCCATAAACATGGAAGAATGGTACAATACCCAAGACAGATTCTTGCCCAGGCTTACATTTATAAAGCCACGCACTACACATCGATGAATTTGCAACCAAATTCTTATGTGTTAACATAACTCCTTTTGGCTGGCCAGTTGTTCCTCCTGTATATTGAAGTAGGGCAATATCCTCTTCAAAATCCATTTCAGGCGTGACAAGCGTATTTAGCTTCCTATTAACAATTTCTTTTAACAAATGGGTACTGCCTTCATGTTTTACATTCACAACAATTCCATATTGTTTTTTCTGAATAAATGGATAGACTAAATTTTTTGGAAAAGGAAGATAGTCCTTGATAGCGGTTACAATAATATGTTTAAGTTCAGTATTCGGCATTACTTTTGATACTCGTGGATAAAGGATGTCAAGGGTAATAATAGCCTTTGCTCCACTATCCTTCATTTGAAATTCTAATTCGCGTTCGGTATATAATGGGTTCGTTTGAACCACAATGCCTCCAGCCATTAATATCCCAAAATAGCTTATAACTGCTTGAGGTGTATTGGCTAGCATTATTGCAACTCGATCTCCTTTGGAAATACCAATTTCCTGAAGATAACTAGCAAACGAGAGTGTTTCTTCATATAGCTCTTGGTAAGACATTTCCTTGCCCATAAAGTGTATCGCAATCTTTTCTGGAAAACTTTTAGCCGCATTAATTAAATACTGCTGCACCGGTTCTTTGGAATATTCCAATGTTGCTGGAATTTCCTCTGGGTAATGCTGCAGCCATGGTTTAGAATCGTACATATTAACCCCTCCTTTATTCCTATTGAAAAATTTCCCACTTCTCTCTCATTATATTATAGTCAGACTCTTTAAACAATTATAATAATAATATAACCGAAAATTGTTCAAACACTCACAAAGCAAATAAACGATAGAACAATTAGTGCCATCATTTACCTCGTCATAGATAGAATGATTTATCTGGGACTTGTACTCTTCCTTTTACTTCTTTCTGTTCTGGCTATCGGACCGAGTCCATTTTACCGTAGAGCTTCCTTTTGAGTGGGTTTCGGGCAAATGGAAGCCCATCATTTTACCTTAGACTTCACCCTTGAGTGGTTTCGGGCAAATGGGAACCCACCATTTTACCGTAGACCTCACCTTTGAGTGGTTTCGGGCAAATGGGAACCTGCCATTTTACCGTAGACTTCACCCTTGAGTGGTTTCGGGCAAATGGGAGCCCACCATTTTACCGTAGAATTCACCTTTGAGTGGTTTCGGGCAAATGGGAACCTGCCATTTTACCGTAGACCTCACCTTTTGGTGGTTTTGGGCAAATGGGAGCCCACCATTTTACCGGAGCCCACCATCATTGATTGTTTCGGGCAAATAGTAAGTGCACAAAAAAAATCACCGCTGCAAAAACAGCGATGATTCTTTGATCAAACAAAATATATCATATATATTACACCGATTATCAAAAACAAAGCGCAAAAACCAAGAAGTACTTTAGCTAATGTCTCCACGTGTTACTCTCCTCTTGTTATATTCCTGCCCCTATGACATAGGATAATCCAACTGAAAGTACCATTGAAATAAAACCAACAGCAAGATTTCTATTTCTTATTTCGTCATCAATATTAAACTTAGGCGTTAAAAATTCAAAGATAAAATATCCTATTAACAATAGGAAAAAACCAAAAACTCCCCAGCCAACCATCGTAACCAATGAATCATTGTGTTCAATTGAGAAACGAAAAATGTTAGCAATACCGAATATTTTCCCACCTGTTGCCATAGCCACGGCCATATTGCCATTTTTAATTTCATCCCAGTTTTTATATTTAGTTACCAATTCAAAAATGGTTAGAAACACAACCATACATAAAATAACTACACTATAATAGGCCGCCGTCTGAATATACTCGTTCTCCCAAAATTGGTCCATTCCCATTCTCCCTGAACATTATTTAAATTCAACGATCGTCACACCTGAGCCACCCTCGCCGGCTTCTCCAAAGCGAATTTTCTTGACGGAGCGGTGGTTTCGTAAATACTCTTGAACTCCTTGCCGTAATGCACCTGTTCCTTTTCCATGAATAATTGAGACACGAGGATAATTTGATAATAACGCATCATCTATATATTTTTCCACTCTGGAAAGTGCTGCCTCGTATCTTTCACCGCGTAAGTCTAACTCAAGCTTAACATCGTTATCTCTGCCCTTAACGATTGCCATTGGTCTTGTTTCAACTTGTTTTGGTGCACCGATATACTCCATGTCCTTCTCTTTTACCTTCATTTTCATAATGCCAATTTGAACTTGCCACTCACTACCAGAAACTTTTTCCAAAAGGGTTCCTTTTTGGTCAAAAGTTAAAACTTTTATCTCATCACCAGGCATCAATGTCGGCTTTTTAGACTTTTTACCGGTCTGTTTTGCTGATTTTGTGATTTCCGGCGTCGCCGCTTCAAGACGTCGCTTGGCATCAATTAATTCGTGCTCCTTAATATCAGCATGCTTTTCAATCCTCATTTTACGGAGATCACGAATCACACTTTCTGCTTCACTCTTTGCCTCATCGATAATTTTCTCTGCATTCTCAGCAGCTTTTTCAAGCATAGCATCTTTGTTTTCATAAAACTCCTGCATTTGTTTTTGCATATCTTGATGGAGTTTTTCAGCCTGCCTTAAATAATCACGGGCTTCCTGCTGCTCTGCCTCTGCTTGACGCTTACTATCTTCTAATGATGCAATCATCTTATCGATTTGATTTGTATCTTCACTGACATGGGATCGTGCCGATTGAATAACCCGATCACTTAAACCCAATCGCTTTGAAATTTCAAAGGCATTACTCCGCCCTGGTACCCCAAGCAGAAGTTTATAGGTTGGGCTTAATGACTCAACATCGAATTCCACACTGGCGTTCAAAACCCCTTCACGGTTATAACCATATGCCTTCAATTCTGGGTAATGAGTCGTGGCAATTACTCTAGCCCCTCTTTTATGCACTTCATCGAGGATAGAAATTGCCAATGCCGCCCCTTCCTGAGGATCGGTTCCGGCACCTAATTCATCAAATAATACGAGGCTATTGAAACCGACATTTTCTAAAATTTCCACGATGTTTACCATATGGGAAGAAAATGTACTTAAGCTTTGTTCAATCGATTGTTCATCGCCAATATCTGCAAAAATCGAATCAAAAACAGCCAGTTCCGAGCCATCATAGGCAGGGACCTGTAATCCGGCTTGTGCCATTAGGGAACATAAACCAAGAGTTTTTAACGTAACTGTTTTACCACCGGTATTGGGTCCAGTAATGACGATTGTCGTATAATCTTTTCCGAGCATAATATCGTTGGCTACTACTTCATCACTCGGTATTAATGGATGTCTCGCTTTAAATAACACAATTCTTCCGTCATTATTCATAATTGGCATGGAAGCTTTAATTTGGCGTGCATACCTTGCTTTTGCAAAAATAAAATCCAGATTTGTTAGGACTTCAACGATTATCTGCAGCTCTGCCTCATGTTCAGCAGTGTTAGAAGAAAGTTCCGTTAGAATTCTTTCAATTTCAACCTGTTCTTTCACCCGAATATCCTGCAACTGATTGTTAAGTTGAACAATGACCTGAGGTTCGATAAATAACGTCTGTCCTGATGCACTTTGGTCATGAATAATGCCACCATAATGACTTCTGTATTCCTGCTTGACCGGAATAACAAAGCGATCATTCCGAATGGTAACAATCGCATCCGATAACATTTTCTGAGCATTTGATGAGCGAATCATACTTTCTAATTTCTCTCGGACTCTCGCTTCATTGGAACGGAGCTGATGCCTCAAGGTACGCAGTAGTTGGCTGGCGCTATCTAGCACCTCACCACTTTCATCGATGGCCATTTTAATGGTTTGCTCTAAGTCTGTTAACGGGATAATCCGCTCCACTTGCTCCAGGAGTATCGGAATTTCCGTTCTCTCTTCAGCAATTTCCTCAATAAACCGTTTCATTTTTCTGCTTACGTGGATAGTGCTCGCTACCTGAACTAATTCATGAGGACTTAGAACACCGCCAATGACTGAGCGTTTAAGTTGAGCACGAATATCGTAAATTCCTGATAATGGAACATTTCCTTTTATTCTTAATACGGTTGCTGATTCATCTGTTTCCGCTTGAAGCCTAACAACCTCTTCAAAGTCGGTTGATGGGACTAACAGTTTTATTTTATTCTGACCAAGAGTAGAAGAGGCATGCTCTAGCAGCTGTTCTCTGACCTTGGTGAATTCTAATACTTTTAATACTCTTTCTTGCATGGAGTTAATCCTCCTTTAGTTTCGATTATGCAAAAAATCTAACAGATCATTCGTCTCGAGGGCGTTAATGACCGATGATTTCTTTATCCAGCCCTTTTTAGCCGCAGACACGCCAATTTCCATATGTGCTAATGTGTCTATCATATGTGCATCAGTATTAATAAGGATTTTAACACCTGCATCCTGGGCTTTTCTCAAACTCTCAGCAGCAAGGTCCAGTCTATTTGGATTGGCATTTAATTCTAATGCAGTATTTGTTTCTTTGGCTAATTCAATAAGTAAATCGATATCAACATCATACCCTTCACGACGGCCAATTTTTCTGCCTGTCGGATGGGCAATTAAATCAACATGTGCATTCTTTAATGCTGTTTTCAATCGCTCCATGATTTTTTCCCTTGATTGTGAAAAAGTAGAATGAATGGAGGCAATGACAAAATCCATTTCAGCAAGAAAGTCGTCTTCGTAATCAAGTGTCCCATCTGGCAAAATGTCCATTTCAACACCTGACAGGATGAGAATATCATCATATTTTTCATTTAACTTTTTTATTTCTTCTTTTTGCTGCAGTAGTCGTTCGACTGTCAGACCATTTGCAACCTTTAAATACTTGGAATGGTCAGTAATAGCCATATACTTATATCCTCTTGCACGACAGGCATTTACCATTTCTTCAATGGTATGAGCACCATCACTCCAAGTAGAATGCATATGGAGGTCACCCATAATGTCTACTAGTTCAATTAGCTCTTCATCAGGTGAAAACGCTTCAACCTCTTTTCCATCCTCTCGAATCTCCGGAGGGATAAAGGGGAGGTCAAAATGCTTGAAAAATTCTTCTTCAGAGGCGAACGTAAGAATCTCTCCTGTTTCAACATTTTCCACACCGTACTCGCTAATTTTTTCACCGCGCTCTTTTGCCAATTGTCTCATTCGGACATTATGGTCTTTCGAGCCAGTGAAATGATGAAGAGTGGTCGTGAACTCTTCAGGCTTAACGAGTCTAAAATCAACCGAAACATCAAAATCGTATGCCAAGACAAGTGAAACCTTTGTATCACCCGCACCAATTACCTCTTTTTTATCTGGTAAATCTAGTAAATGCTGTTTGACGATTTCGAGATGCTCCGTTGCGATAATGAAATCCAAATCCTTAATCGTCTCACGCATTCTCCGTAAACTACCAGCTCGAGAAAATCGGTGAATCTCCGGAATTCCAGCCAGTATGGTCTCAATTTTTTCAGCAATAGGCAACATATAGGCAAGCGGAAGTCGTTCAGGCCTTGAACCTACATTAGCAATCGCGCTAAGTATTTTTTCCTCGGTCTTTTTACCAAAGCCTGCAAGCGCCTGGACCTTTCCTGCCTTACACGCTTCTTCTAAGCTGGTTACATCTTCAACACCAAGTTCTTTATAAAGCTTGGCTATTTTTTTACCGCCAAGTCCTGGCAATTGTAATAACGGGATTAATCCTCGTGGGACATCATTCTTAAGTTCATTCAAAACAGAAGAAGAGCCTTCTTTTATGTATTCCTCAATAACGGCAGCCGTACCTTTGCCAATACCTGAAATCGACGTAAAGTCCTCAATATCAGATAAACTCCGGTCATCAAATTCCAAAGCTGAAGCCGCCTTGCGGAAGGCTGAAACCTTGAAGGGATTTTCACCTTTCAACTCCAAGTAAACCGCAATTGTTTCCAATAAGCGAATTAAATCTTTCTTATTTATCTCCATAGAATCCACCTTCCTTGAGATTAGCATTTTCTATTTAGTAATATTTAAATATGAAAAGAAAAACTTCTCTGCTACAGAGAAGTTGACGCAGCTGAATATTCAATCCACATACTTTTTATTTGCTCCGAAAGTACAGGTGTATGATTAATTATCAAATCTGACATAATTGAATCATCCAATGGATTCTGTAAAACTTCCATTGGCACTAACGCACCAATATATAGCAAAATAAAAACAATTAAGTAGACTTCTAAGAAACCCAGTATTCCTCCGGCCCAAACATTTAACTGCTTTAATATTGGCAGGTGGGCAATAAAATCAAGCATAGAACCAATAATTTGTAACAAGATTTTTACCGCAAAAAAGATAATTACAAAAGCAACCGCACGATAGAAAGCATCCTCCATATTACTACTATTGGTTAGTACCTTTAATGGTGATGTTGTTCCAAGATTCGGATAGGGAATCCATAGTAATAGTTTCGGCGCTAGTTCTTCATAGTATAAATTTGCAACTATGTATGCAATAATAAAACCTGTTAAATGTACTAATTGTAAAATAAATCCTCTTTTCAATCCGATAAAAAATCCAAAAATTAATAATAGTATAATTGCTAAATCCAACATGACTTTTCAGTCCTTTTCTTTTTGTAGTTCTAATTGAAGACGTTCTACTTGTTCTTTCATTTTAATATAATCATTGACTGCATTCACCGCGGTTAATACTGCAAGCTTACTAACATCTAGAGATGGATTCCTAGAACCAATTTCGCGCATTTTACTGTCAACTAATAATGCTACACTTCGGATATGTCCCGGGCTTTCAGTACCTAATATAGTGTATTGCTGTCCGTATATATCTACGGTCGTTCTATTTTTTTGTATTTTTGACAAGTTAATGCCTCCATTCGAATCAGGAAATCCTATTCTATACTATAACACGAACGAATGTATGTCGAAAAGTAGAACCGTTCAGACTGGTGTATATTTCCTAATTTTTTTAGAAATGAATGTTTACGAGGGGTGTTCCTAATTTGGGTAATGTTGTGTTAAATCGAAGTATGTCGGAAATTAGCAAAATGAAAAGTTATTATAGTGGACAAATAATCGACAAACTTCCTCCGGGGAGTATATTTGCAGCAAAAACTTCTGGTTGCATGATCACTGCATATAAATCTGGAAAGGTTTTATTCCAAGGAAGTAACAGTGAAGTGGAAGCAAGCAGATGGGGAGTAGCAGAAGCTAGTAAGCCTTCAACTTCTACAAAGACTGGGTCTCCAAAAGGCAATCTTCCTGCTGGATTTAGCCAACTTTCGGTAATTGGCTCCGATGAAGTTGGCACCGGTGACTTTTTTGGCCCGATAACTGTTGTTGCAGCCTATGTAAGGAAGGAAGATATTCCGTTATTAAAAGAACTAGGTGTGAAAGATTCAAAGGATCTCAAGGATGATAAAATCATTGCTATAGCAAAGGATATAAAAAGTATTATTCCTTTTAGTCTATTAACATTAAAAAACGAGAAATACAATCAGCTACAGCAATCTGGTATGTCACAGGGGAAAATGAAAGCTATATTACATAATCAAGCGATTTTGAATGTATTGGATAAAATTGCTCCCGTTAAACCAGAGGCGATTTTAATTGATCAATTTGTCCAATCTAGTACCTATTTTCAGCATGTAAAAAACCAGAAAGCGATCGCTAAGGAAAATGTTTATTTTAGCACGAAGGCTGAAGGGATTCACCTCGCCGTTGCAGCCGCCTCTATTCTCGCCCGTTATGCCTTTGTCCAATATATTGATCAGCTTGGGGAAACGGCCGGATTTAAGATTCCTAAAGGGGCCGGTTCACAGGTAGATGAGGCTGCAGCGAAATTGATTCTAAAAAAAGGGTGTGACATCCTTCCTCAATATGTAAAGCTTCACTTCGCTAACACGGATAAAGCAATGTCGCTTGTTAATAAAAAGCGGAAGTGAGTATAGTCTGGCAGTTCGTGGTTTGTGGTGGTGGGCTTTCATAACGTTTCTGATTGTGGAAGAGTTCATGAGCCTTTTATGAGGACCACTTTTTCAATTTTCTCGGATGAGTCGACCTCATGAGCCCTTCATGAGGACCACTTTTCCGATTTTTTCGAGTGAGTCGACCTCATGAGCCCTTCATGAGGACCACTTTTCCAATTTTCTCGAGTGAGTCGACCTCATGAGCCTTTCATGAGGACCACTTTTTCAATTTTCTCGGATGAGTCGACCTCATGAGCCCTTCATGAGGACCACTTTTCCAATTTTATCGGGTGAGTCGACCTCATGAGCCCTTCATGAGGACCACTTTTCCAATTTTATCGGGTGAGTCGACCTCATGGAACCTTCATGAGGATCAATTGCTAATTCTTTTCATGTAACCTGATTTCCTAATCAAATAAAAACACTTTGGACACATTCGTCCAAAGTGTTTTTCTATTCTATCCTCTTAATACAGCTCCAGCCTGATCTT
>JAQSXG010000579.1 GCA_029256785.1 Neobacillus sp. | reverse complement strand
AGACTTTATGTTGGAAACTATGATTTCTGGTATGAATCTAGCCAGTTAGCACTGCAAATGGCAAAGGATCAAAACAAGAAAAAGGAAGAAAAGATTAAAGAACTACAGAACTTTATTGCTAGGTTTAGTGCCAATGCATCTAAGTCCAAGCAAGCAACCTCCAGAAAGAAAATGTTAGAAAAAATTTCATTGGATGACATTCAACCTTCTACGAGAAGATACCCATTTGTTGGCTTTAAGCCAGAGCGGGAAGTTGGAAACCAGATTTTAATGGTAGAGGGACTGTCGAAAACCATTGATGGCGTAAAAGTTTTGAATAATGTATCCTTCACAGTTTCCAAAGGAGATAAAATCGCTTTTGTTGGAGAAAGTGAAATTGCTCAAACTACATTATTTAAGATTTTGGTCGGAGAAATGGAGCCTGATGCAGGTGAATTTAAGTGGGGTGTTACAATTTCACAAGCATATTTCCCGAAGGATAATTCAGAATACTTCAATGATGTGGAATTAAACTTGGTAGATTGGATGCGTCAATATTCTGAAGATAAAACTGAAACCTATGTGAGAGGATTCTTAGGAAGGATGCTTTTCTCCGGTGAAGAAGCGTTAAAACAAGCAAAGGTATTGTCTGGTGGAGAAAAAGTGCGTTGTATGCTTTCCAAGATGATGCTAAGTTCTGCCAATGTATTGATTTTGGATCAACCAACAAACCATTTAGATCTTGAATCTATTACAGCCTTAAATAATGGATTGATTGACTTTAAGAGTAATGTATTATTTGCGTCCCATGACCATCAATTTGTTCAAACAATTGCCAATCGTATTATTGAATTAACACCTGATGGCTTAATCGATAAGTCTATGACCTACGATGAATATTTAGAGAGTAAAAACATATTTTAATCTGATGATTATGAATAAATCCCAAAACATGTAAATGGTTTGGGATTTATTTTATTAAAAAAGCCAGAATAATCAAAAAAACTCGTGGGGTTTATATGGTTTTGATAGTATAATGGAAATTGAAAGATGAACGAAAGGGAGCGGCGATATCATGGTTGATAAGGTGAGAGTTGGGTTGATTGGGCTTGGTTTAGGAGGAAGCTATTCCCGGATCAGGAAAGGTCATAAGAATTATCGAATTGACATTGGAAAGCGCTAAGAAGAAAGCCGTACTATCATTTATAAATTAATTTTGCTGGGAGGAAAGTAGTTTACATGAAGTTCCTTAAAAAAGTAGTTTTCTTTATTCAAAAAAATAGTATTCTTCTACTAATGATTTCTATTGCATGTATGAGTATTTTTTTATATCTACTCCAAAGAGAAGAAACCAGTATTTTTTCTCCAAAACCTAAATATCACTATTATTTTATTGGACAAAATTCCGTAGATCCTTTTTGGAAGGAAGTGAGATTAGGGATAGAAAGTGCTGCTAAGCACTATAATGTTGCTGTTGAATTTAATGCACCAAGATTTAACAATCCTCAAGAAGAATTGCGATATCTAGATATTGCTGTAATATCTAATGTGGATGGAATCATTACCCATGTTTCAAACGATGAAAGTGTTACGGAATTAATCAATGAAGCTTATAATAAGGGGATTCCTGTGATTACCATAGAGAATGACGATAAAGATAGCAATAGGAATGCTTTTGTTGGGACGAACAGCTTTCTTTTAGGAAAAGAAGCAGCGAAATTAATGATTAAGGCTACTGAAGGAAAAGCCAACATCGCTATCATTGTGAGTAATGATTATGAATTAGATACAGCAAGTCAAAACCTGAAGATTAACGGTTTTTTAAGTACGATTAATAGTTATCCAGATATGAAAATTACTAAAATACATACCTCAAAAATGGGTATTTTGAGTGCTGAAGAAATTACTCAATCTATTATTTTGAATCAACAAGAAGTCAATGGGATTTTTGCCACGAATTCTGTGGATACATTGGGCGCTGCCCAGTTAATTGTAGATCATAATAAAGTGGGCAGAATTACTTTGGTAGGGTATGGAGATACCAAAAATATTCTCAGATATATTGAAAAAGGCATTATTTATGGTGCAGTAATGAGTGACCCTTTTAAGATGGGTTATGAAAGTCTGAAAGCATTGATGGATATCAAAGAAAAAAACAATGTATCTACTTTTATTGATACAGGGGTAAAAGTAATCGAAAAAGATAACTTGATTGAATACGAAAAAAAGGCTGATTCCATTGAATAGTTGGTGATGACATGAATAGAAACTTTCTTAAATTTACAGGTATCCGAAAAAAGCTAATTATTTATTATCTGATTACAACAATCCTGTTAGGGATCACCAGCCTGTTCTCCTATTATAATGCGAGGATCATGCTGACAAGGATGAATTCCATTATATCCGATTATGTCTATCTAAACACCTTGAACAATGATGTAAATTTATTGATGACAGAAGTAGAAAAATACCTTACATCAAAATCTTCAGAGTCGCTGATGAATTACTATACAATTTATAACGATTTACAGGAAACGTCCAGGAATATTCCAAGGATAGCAGTCCATGACATGGATCAATTGATACTGAAAGACATAGGATTTATGATTGATCATTTGCTCAATGAAACCGATAGTGCTGTTAGAGCAAAGCGAGGAAGAATCAGCAGTGAGTATATAGCTCACTTTACCCGTTCCAACCAATTGAGTGAATACATTAAGTTCTATATCAACAATCTGTTAAATGGGAAATTGCAGCAAGGATCTCAAAAGTATGATGCAATCAATAAAAATATGACCTTTGCCAGCTATTTAAACTTACTTATTATTATAGGTTCAGTGATAATCAATATCTTTCTTGCTATATTGTTTACCTACCGATTAACCAAGCCCATTATTATGCTCTCCCATTCCGCTGAAAGGATTTCGGAGGGAGATTTTGATGTGGAAGCAGTGGAAATTCACACAGATGATGAAATTAATGTTTTGGCAAAAGCATTTAATAGGATGGTCATCAATATCAAGAGTCACATCGATGAGATAAAAGGGCAAGCAGAGATGGAGAATAAACTAAAAGAGCAGGAAATGCAAAATTTAAAGATGAAAAGCTTGCTGAAGGATGCTGAGCTTAAATCACTCCAATCCCAGATTAATCCTCATTTCCTGTTTAATACCTTAAACGCAGCTTCTCAGCTTTCTTTAATGGAAGGGGCTGAAAAATCTTCGGATTTTATCGGCAATATTGCAGAATTATTTAGATATAATCTACGAAAATTAGATGAGCCTGTTGCTTTGAAGGAAGAAATCAAATATGTAAAAAATTATAT
>JAQSXG010000578.1 GCA_029256785.1 Neobacillus sp. | reverse complement strand
AAAAGATTACATTAATGAAATTACGGAAGAAAGCCAGGAGGAAGGTGGAACTATGAAAAGTTCAGAGTTAAAAGAACTGAGGTGTACCTGCGGAAGACTATTAGGAAAAAGCAATAGTGAAACCGAGATAGTATGTCCTCGTTGCAGGAATCTGATGGTATTTGATAACGGAAAATTGATTAATGGAGTAGTTGTATGCAAATAAATTAACTGGTAGCGGGCAGAGGTAGGTGAGAAACATAAAAAGTATAGATAAAATGGATGCTGAGCAATTAATTAAAACCATGGAACATAAAGAACTACATAAAAATGAACTTCATCCAAATGAAATCAAGGGATGTTTAAAATATTCGGAAAATGGCAAAGTTATGCAGACGATAGATAACGCAAGAATAATCATTGCATCTGATAATAGATTATTTGGAAAAATCAGATATAACACGCTTGCATATGCGCCTTATGTATTTGGAGATCTTCCGTGGGATAAAAAAAATACTTACAGAGAATGGGGAAATTCAGACGATTCTTTCCTCTATTGTTTTATCGAAAGCAATTACGGAATAGGTAATACTGATAAAATTACACATGCTCTAAAGATTGTAACAACACAAAATTCCTTTAATCCTATTACAGAATATTTGGAAAGTCTTACATGGGATGGAAAAACTCACATTGAAAACTTACTGCCGGATTTTCTGGGAGTTGAAAAGAACGAATACTCCATCGAATGCATGAAATTATTCATGTTAGGTGCAATTTCAAGAGCGTATAAGCCAGGTACTAAATTTGACTATATGCCGGTTATAGTTGGCGTGCAGGGTATTGGAAAAGGAACATTTTTAAAGGCATTGGCATCTAATGATGATTGGTTCTCTGATAATTTCGCTACTATAGAAGGCGATAAGGCAATCGAAAAATTAAGAGGCAAATGGATTATAGAATTTGGTGAATTACTTGCCGTCAAGAGAGCACAGGACGTGGAGTCTCTTAAGTCTTTTATAACTTCCACCATAGACACATACCGACCCCCATATGAACGAAGAACGGAACACAGACCGAGACAATGTGTATTCGCAGGAACTACTAATAATACACACTTCCTGACGGACAAGACAGGAAACAGGCGGTATCTTCCGTTGACCACGCGAAAGGAACACATCAAGAAATCACTATTTGAAAATCCAATCGAGGTTATGGGAGAATTCCGTCAAGCATGGGCGGAGGCAATGGAGATATACCGAAGCGGCAATTTCAAACTTGTATTACATCAACATCTTATAGAGTATGTATCAAGTGTACAAGATGAATATCTGGAAGAAGATACACGAACAGGAATTATTCAGGAATATTTAGATAAGTCGAGAGATGATGAAGTTTGTGTTATTCAAATTTATCGTGAAGCATTAGGAAATTCTATGGGAAATCCTTCACACAAGGAAATAAATGAGCTACATACAATTATGCAAAACTCAATCAATGGTTGGATAAAACTTGATAAGAAAAAGCGCTTCGGCGCATGGGGTCCACAGTGGGGATATAAGAGGATTAAGCAGCGAGAAGACGAGTTTGTAAAAGTCGATAAGGATATTGATTTACCGTTCCAATAATCAGTTGGAACATGGTATTGGAACATAATACGGAACGTTGATTTTGCTGTGTTTCCTCCTAAGTGTTCCATGTGTTCCAAGTATAGATATAAAGTAGAATTGAAAGGTGCATAAGGGGCGAAAAGGAATATATAGAAAGTTGTGGCACGATTGGAACATTTTTAAATTGAATATTTACCGAAAGTGCTGATTGTAAAGGATTTAATGGGTGTTCCAATAAAGCATTCCAATTGGAACATGAAATAAAGACGATAATAAAAACTAAGCTAACCGAAACTGAAAAGGTTGTTAAATAAGAATGAGGGCTTATAGCAATTAAACCAATATTTTCAGAAAGTAGGTTTTAAATGAAATTACTTAAATATGAATATCCGGCAGAATATTTAGAGCTGCCAGAGAAAAGAAAAATTATATTAAAGAAATGGATTAGTGTAAATCTTTCACCGAGGAAGACAATCAATAAAAGTTACTCATCATATGGATTAAGTGATCTTCTCAAAAGGGATATTAACGAGTATTTTTCGAACGATGAGTTTAAGGGTGCCATGCTTGACCTTGGATATAGAATTGAGGATCCATCAGCAATGAACTGGTACTTTGGCATTTCTAAAAGTAGTATAGATGCATTATGGAAAAGGATATATATGTAATGCTGATTTGACGGTATATTATCTATAAGGGGCCGGTACATATTGGTTAAGATAAGAATAAGAATGAGGGATTTCACCTTGACGGCAAAAGCTTTTAAAATCGCTGTCAAGGGGGTTGAGATAGATTGCTATGAGCATTATTAAACGAAAGGAAGCGGTTAGTATGAAGTCAACAAAAGAACTTATTTCGAGAGTAAAAGAATATGAAAATGCCGGATATACCACAGACCAGGCAATTGAACTTGTAAAAATCGAGAGAATAATAATTTTGAATAATCTAGTTAAAAGCATAAAAAATACAGCGGAATACTTTGAATTTGAATTCGATACGTTATTTGAATAGGAGTGATAATATGGCAAACAATAATTTGAAAAATCCTATCAAGGCGACACCTGCAGAGTTGTCAGCTAAGATGCGAAAGTTAAGGGTAATCTATGACTTTCCCAAGATTAATTTAGACAGTGACGACGCTGTACAAGAAAGAATTGGTCTATATTTTGATTATTGCATGGAACAAGGCTTAAAACCGAACGTAGAGGGGCTTTCCCTGGCAATCGGGATAGACAGGCGGACACTATGGGATTGGGAAACAGGAAATACAAGAACTAGTTCCGGCTCTCGTCGTTCGGACATAATAAAAAAGGCGAAAGATTACATAGCTTTTTTGATGTCTGATGCGGTCATGGAGGGGCAGATAAATGCAATTTGTTGGATATTTTACGCCAAGAATTATTTTGGAATGAAGGATACTCAGGAATTTGAAATTAAAGCAAATAGTCAATTGACACCCACGCTTTCCCCGGAAGAGATTGCAAAACAAATTCCCCAGGATATTCCGATTGAAATTGATTGGTCTGATGAATAAATTCGTATAGTTGGTAATATCGAAATCTGAATGAGAACGAGGGGAAAATCTTAGAATCGAAAGGTAGAAAATATAATGGAAACATATTATGATTGGTGGCTAAAATCTGAAAAAGCAAAAATACACAATGAGTTTGAACAGAAGAAAGAGCATCTTCTTCTAAAAAGTTTAGATGCCGGATTTAATG
>JAQSXG010000577.1 GCA_029256785.1 Neobacillus sp. | reverse complement strand
CGTTTAGATTTTTTAGAGAGCTATCCCGTAAATTTAAAGGGATAGCTCATAGTTTTTGTAACAGTAAACAGAAACAAGCTGTTGAAAAGAAGCAAGCCGCTTTACTATCGGAACGATAGTAAAGCGGCTTCTGAAAAGTATAATTATGAAACATCTCAAGCTGTAATACAAAAGTTAATATCGTAATGCAGTTCTGCAATGGTCGTATTGCTCAGCTTTTTCCATTAATTACGGATTAAATAATCGAATGCACCTAAGGCTGCAGTGGCACCTGATCCCATAGAAATGATAATCTGTTTATATGGACTATTGGTGCAGTCCCCTGCAGCAAATACGCCAGGTATGTTTGTGGCACCATGATTGTCAACGACGATCTCACCGAAAGGGGTACGTTGAATCGTTTCACCCAGCCAATCGGTATTGGGAACAAGACCGATCAGAATAAATACGCCTTGTAATTCAATATGCTGAATTGCACCTGTATCCCGTTCAACATAGGTAATACCATTTACTTTGTCAGTGCCTGTAATTTCTTTGGTTTGCACGTTTTTCAGAACCGTTACATTCGGAAGACTGTAGAGACGATTTTGAAGGACAGCATCTGCTTTTAGCTCCGGCATAAACTCAAGGACAGTCACATGTCTCACAATACCAGCAAGATCAATTGCTGCTTCTATACCAGAATTACCGCCGCCAATAACCGCTACATCTTTTCCTTTAAATAATGGACCGTCACAATGGGGACAGTATGCGATACCTTTATTCTTGAACGCTGTTTCGCCAGGTACGCCGACATTGCGCCAACGGGCGCCTGTAGAAATGATTACGGTCTTGCTCTTTAGAACAGCACCGTTTTCCAGCTCAACTTCGATGAATTCTTTCTTTGTTAAACCCTTAGCACGCTGAGAATTCAACAGATCAATGTCGTAGGCTTTCGCATGTTCTTCAAGATTTGCTACCAGTTTTGGACCTTCGATATGTTTTATACCAATAAAGTTTTCAATGCCCAAAGTATCCATAACCTGACCACCAAAGCGTTCAGCAACAATGCCTGTACGGATTCCCTTGCGTGCCGCATAGATTGCCGCACTTGCACCGGATGGTCCACCACCAACAACAAGGACATCATATGGGTCCTTGTTAGATAGTTCTGATGGATCTAGTCCACTCCCCATCTTAGATAAAATTTCCCCAAGGGTCACACGACCGTTGCTGAAAAACTCTCCATTAAGAAAAACAGAGGGTACTGCCATAATGCTTTTGCTTTCCACCTCTTCTTTGAAAGCTCCACCGTCGATCATCGTATGGGTAATGCCAGGATTAAGCATGCTCATCAAATTTAGCGCCTGAACAACGTCAGGGCAGTTATGGCAACTCAGGCTGATGTATGTTTCAAAATGATATTCGTCTTTAATGTTCTTAATCTGATCCACTACGGTCTGCTCAACCTTTGGAGCCCTTCCGCTGACCTGCAGCAGGGCTAATACCAAAGAAGTAAATTCGTGGCCTAAAGGGATACCTGCAAAAGTAATTCCCGTATCTTCACCCATACGATTTACACTAAAGCTGGGGGTTCTAGTTAATCGTGTTTTTTCTACTGTGATTTTAGACGACATTGCGGCAAGCTCATCTACGAGGGCGAGCATTTCATTAGATACGTCATCAGTTCCCACACTTACTTTGAGAAGGACATCACTTTCCAATAGTTGAAGATATTGGTTTAATTGTGTCTTTATAGCTGCGTCCAATATCATAGATTATACCCCTTAAATCTTTCCTACAAGATCGAGGTGTGGTTTAAGTGTTGCAGCACCTTCCTGCCACTTCGCCGGGCAAACTTCACCTGGATGACTTCGTACATACTGTGCGGCTTTGATCTTATTCACAAGAGTACTTGCATCACGGCCTATGCCCCCTGCATTGATTTCAACAGCTTGAATGACACCATCTGGATCGATGATAAAAGTACCGCGGTCAGCTAGACCGTCTGCTTCAATAAGTACATCGAAGTTGCGAGAAAGGGTGTGTGAAGGATCACCGATCATAATGTATGTAATTTTTCGAATTGTGTCTGAACTGTCATGCCATGCTTTATGGGTAAAATGAGTATCCGTTGAAACAGAATACACTTCAACACCAAGGCTTTTTAAAGTGTCGTAATGGTTTTGTACATCCTCTAGTTCAGTCGGGCATACAAATGTAAAGTCTGCTGGATAAAAGCAAAGGATACTCCATTGACCTTTAAAGCTTTCTTCTGTAACCTCGATAAACTCACCATTGTGGTAAGCTGATGCTTTGAATGCTTTTACTTCAGTTCCGATTAATGACATAATTTATTTCCCTCCTAAATGTGATTTTAGAGCTATGAATAGCTATTTTTGAAAAACAAATAAAATTGTCTGTTAATTTAATAGCTCCTAATTAATAATAATTATTATATAAAAAGAAATATCTGTCAAGATGTTTTTTGGTAATTTTTTCTTTTTTTGAAAAAAGGATAAGTAGAGCCCGCTAAAAAATATAGCATAGCCTTTGGGAAAGATGTAAATCTTGAAAAAATCTTGAGATTTCATAATATAGTGTCTATTCCTTTGGGGGGGTTAGTACTCCCATTAACCAATACTTCTTTACACTATCTCTTCACGATCAAGTTTTTATTGGCAAGAAGCGATATTTGTGATATTATTACTTTGAAATTCAAAATATATTAATATCAAATATTATTAACTTCAAAAGGAGTTGTTGGTCAAAATGAAATCAACGGAGGAATTTACTAAAGAATTAACAGATGAATTGCTATATTTTTTTAACGGCTTTTCATCGTGGGAAAGCTCTGTAATTAAAAGTAGTGAATTAACTGTTTCTGAAGCCCATGCAATTGAGGTTTTAGGGCAGTATGGAAAAATGAATATGAAAGAGTTAGCCCAAAACCTAGGGGTAACAACGGGGACAACTACCGTAACCGTTGACAGATTGGAAAAAAAGAAATATGCACAGCGAGAATCCACAAAGGAAGATCGACGGGTTATTTTGATTAGTTTAACAGAAAAGGGAATTGAAGCAGCTGAAGAACATCATAAATATCATATTGATTTAACGGAGCAAATGATGTCCTCTCTCTCAGCAGATGAAGTAGAGCAGCTATTTAATATGCTGAAAAAAATAAACAAAGATACCTTCTAAAATATTTTATTACGTTGAGCACGATATTTGAAAATATAAATGAAAGAATTTGTGGGTGAGAAAATATGAATACATTTAGTATTAAAAGATATTTTGTCGATGAGGAACATCGAACCATTGCTTTGACTGTTTC
>JAQSXG010000576.1 GCA_029256785.1 Neobacillus sp. | reverse complement strand
ACCTTTATTTCCTATTTCAACTACTACCGCATGATTGTCCTCACCAGTAACAATCGTTCCACTAACCAAAGGTGGATTGAATTTGATAAAAGTAAAAAATCCAATAGATAAAACCACAATACTTAAAACAGTAACGATAACGATTTTTTTCACCTTTTCACTCCCCAATGTAAACTGCTTTTCAGTGTGTTAATTAAATTAAGTTCAACAAAAAAGGCTTTAATCCTTCTCAGATTAAAGCCCGCTATAAAATAATTCCATTTTTTAGCATAAAAAAACGAGTCGTTTCCCTTATTAGAGAAACGACTCCTTAAATAGTTGTATTCATACTGGCGATGAAGACCACTTCCGCCTCAATCCTCACTTCTGTATTCCAAAAGGTCACCTGGCTGGCAATCTAAGGCTTTGCAGATTGCCTCTAGGGTAGATAAGCGTACCGCTTTTGCCTTTCCATTTTTTAAAATAGACAGATTTGCCATCGTGATTCCTACCCTCTCTGAAAGCTCGGTCACACTCATTTTTCGCTTTGCAAGCATTACATCAATATTGATTATGATTGCCATTTTATTCACCTCAACTCAGACTATTAAATCATTTTCCTCTTTTATATCAATCGCTTCCTTTAAAAGTTTCTGGAGAACTGCAGCAAAAACGGCAATGACCATAGATGCAAAAATAGGAATCATTCCGACCACTGCCAGACCTGGGGCATCGTCCGCCTGGGCTAAGGTTAAGACAAATGGTAGAGCTACCACATACAAACCACTAATGGTGATGGCACAGTTTTTAATTTTCCTTAGAGCATTGACCGAAAGTTCGGAGAAAGCTTGGTTTTTGTCAATAAAAGTTAAAAGGGTAAAGGACTGGTACAAGGCCATGAAAAATGGCACAGTGGAAACATACATAACCAATAAAAGTCCATATACCGCAAAAGCCAAATCTGATCCTTTCTCTAGTGCTTCATTTGCCTCATTCGCAATCTGAGGAAACATAAATAAACTCAAAGCTAGAACAGGGATACCCATAAGAATAACAGCAAACTTTAAAAAGAGTGTTGATCCTCGTTTCATAAAAAAGCACCTCGCAAATAATTATTGATAAGTTGATTTTAACAAAATATTTATTGTTTTACAATATATAATTATTAAATTTCATTACTAATCCGCAATGGTTTATAATTTTCTAGTCTAATTATTTATACCTTCCACCTATACTAAGCTTATCAACATTGAAAGGGTGATAGTTGTGGCCGAGACGATTCTGAAGGCAACGAAGTTTCAAAAATATATGGCAAACACAAAGGACTTAATTAGGTATCGATTGAAATAAAACGAAGGATGATCTACGCCTTAATCGGAGAGAACGGTGCAGGAAAACCGACGTCCATGCGCACAGTCATGGGGTTAATAACCATCGATGAAGGAGAAATCGAGCTATTTGGAGAAACAGGGCGAAGGGAACACGACGGGTTTATTCTTAAAGTCCATCTGCCCATAAATCATAAACTAGAAAATTACCATAAGATTGATGTATAAAACGGAAAGGCATCCAAACTGGTTCATATGGATGCCTTTTTTCTACAAACTGGAACGACCATTGAAAGTAATTATTCTCCAGTTGCTGTATTTCCCATTGCAATAGAAATTCTATTCCAACTGTTGATTTGATTAATTATTAGTACAAGGTCAACATATTGTCTCTCGTCATAATGTTCACGTACTCGTTGATAAAGCTCATCTGGCACACGTTTAGTCGGGATTAAAGTTACATATTCTGTCAACTCAAGAGCTGATTTTTCTGCATCTGTATAAAATGTGCACTCTCTCCATGCACTAATACAATATAAACGTTGTTCTGTTTCACCCATTTTTCGGGCATCTGCTGTATGCATATTCAAACAAAATGCACATCCATTAATTTGTGAAGCACGAATTTTTATCAGTTCACGAAGTTTACGGTCTATGTCTGTTGTTTTCGTGTATTTCTCCATATCCATCATAATTTTCATGGCATCAGGTGCTACGTTGTAATAATCAATTCGATTTTCCAATATAATTACCTCCTCAAATAATTACAGACTAAGTTAATCGTCGATTAACATTGTCTATAATATACACCAAGATTATTTTTGTCAAATGAATATGATTGAAGCAAAAGAGATTTCATTCATTTGACTAACACTTTAAATACCCCTAAGATACAATATGAAAACCCTTAAAATCAAAGCAGGTGAGTTTATATGCAGTATAGTGTCGGAGTTGAATATGCTTTACATTGTCTGGTTTATTTAATTGATCTTCCTTCCAAGGAAAGTGTTGGGATAAAGGATTTGGCAGAATTCCAAGGACTTCCTGAGACATTTCTTTCAAAAGTTTTCGGTAAATTATCTAAGGCTGGCATTGTAAATTCTGTCCCCGGTGTAAAAGGAGGATATAAGTTATCTAAGTCCCCAGAAGATATTTCCTTTTGGGATGTAATTGAAGCAGTTGAAGGTCCTAAGCCTATTTTCCAATGTAAAAACATTAAAGATAATGGTTATTTGTATAGAGAAAACTGCTGTACAGCATCCTCCTTTTGCACCATCAATTTAGTTATGCTCTCTGCAGAAGAAAAAATGCGTGATGACTTACGTAGTAAAACACTTTCATGGTTGAATGAAGAACTTGATCGTGTCTTACCCAAACAAATACGTGAAGATACTCGGAAATATTTTTCAAAGAGCAACATATAAAACAAACCTCTCATGAAATTCCTAAATTAACAGGAATTTAGAGAGGTTTTTTGCTTAGTTCAAGAAATGCGTATCGTTCAATTCTCTATTGATAACAACCAATTTAAATACTACTTATACCGAAAACAAATTTAAATTCTTTACGTTTTTTCTTTTTCCTTTTAAATCCTTCCTTTGAATCAACTATTAAAACAGTTTCACCAATCCAAATTCTCAAATAGAAAGAATAGACTCTTTTCTTAGCACAAAAAGCGATTGTTCTATTGAACAATCGCCCTGTTAGTTTTTAAAAAGATCTTTTCTAATTTCGTTAATAAATCATTTTATTATTTTTAAATTATCTAAAGGAAAGTACACCGTTTCTGCAGACCCTAAAACTTTTTCCTTCGATACAAAACCAACACTAGGGTCTCTGCTGTCTGTACTTTTTAGACGATTATCTCCCAGTACAAAAAAGTGGCCATCCGGCACAGTTACTTCACCTAAATATTCGTCTAAAGTAAAGTCTTCAGTAAGTCGACCATTGCCTAACAACGCTTTTTTTATCGTTCTAAGTAGGGTTCTATGAAGACCATTTCAATCGAAAAATTGAAAAAGTTGTCCTCATG
>JAQSXG010000575.1 GCA_029256785.1 Neobacillus sp. | reverse complement strand
TTCAATAACGAAACTAGTCGCAAGCGAAAGCCATGAATGCATCGAAAAGGTGGAGCTGACCGATGTTGTATCAGGCGAGATTACATATTTAGATATCGATGAAGTCATTATTAATCATGGATATGAACAAGATACGAGTCTGTTAAAAAATGGTACCCTGGATATTAAAATGGTTAATGATTTTTACATTGAGGGTAATTCGACGAGTGAATCATCAATTGAAGGAATTTATGCGGCTGGGGATATTTTAACCTACGAGGGAAAAGTCAATTTAATTGCTGGAGCCTTCCAAGATGCTGCAAACGCTGTAAATAAAGCAAAGCAGTATATCCAGCCAGATGCCAATAAATTTGCAATGGTTTCTTCTCATAACGAAGTATTCAAAAAGCGGAATCGTGAATTGGTGAAGGAGATGATTGGGAAGTCGTAGGCAGGAGTTCGTCTTTCAACCTAGACTCAAGGAGACCGGTACTTGGAAATTCCACTTCATGGTGACTATTTTATGAGAAGTGTTGCTTATATACTGTCACTAGAGAAGGTATCATGTTAATCATATATTATCTTTGGAGGCAGTAATTATGAGAAAAACAAAAATTGCTCCTTGGACAGAAGAGTGGTCAAAGGAATACAGTCGAGAAGAGCAACTATTGAAAGGAATCTTCAAAGAAGAATTGGTGGATATTTTTCATATAGGGAGTACTTCTGTACCTGCAATCGGTTACGCCAAACCAATTATAGATATATTGCTTGTTGCTAAAGATATTGAAAAAGTGGATTCGTTTAATAAAATATTAGAGAACGAGGGATATAAACCTAAGGGGGAGAATGGTATCCCTGGGAGAAGGTACTTTCCAAAGGGACAAGAAAATAGGACACATCATTTACATATCTACCAAATTGGAAATGAAAATATAAAAGGACATTTGGATTTTAAAGATTATCTGATAACGCATCCAATGGAAGCAAAAAAATACGGAGAGTTAAAAGTAGGATTGGCAAAGCAATACCCCGAAAATCATTATCTGTATCAAGATGGTAAACAAGAATTTGTAAATGAATTAGTCAAAAAGGCGAAAAAATGGGCTTTGACAAGAACATCAGACTAGGTACCTTGCTTTAATTAGAGCAAGGTATTTTTTATTAAAGTGGGTCCTAACATATGTAATTAATTGTATAATAGTTAAAGTCAGAAAAATCCGCTATTTAAAATGGTTTTAGGAGGCGTGTTAGGTTGACATTTATCAAAAAAGATATAAAGGTAGTAATTGGTGCAGGGGAATATAATAACAATCCAGGTTGGACACATACACAGGAAGAAGAACTTAATTTACTAGATACTACCAGTTGGGCTAACAAATTTGCTAAGAATTCGGTAACAGCCATTTTAGCAGAACACGTTTGGGAGCACCTTACATATGAAGAAGGGTTAAAGGCAGCGAGGATTTGTTATGAATTTTTAAAGCCTTCTGGATACATCCGCTGTGCCGTTCCTGATGGGTTTTTTCCAGATGAAACCTATCAAAATATAGTTCAGATAGGGGGACCAGGTCCAAAAGACCATCCTGCTGCGAGTCATAAAATAGTACATAATTATAAAACATTGAGCTCTATGTTTGAAACCGCAGGCTATGATGTGAGATTACTCGAATATTGTGATGAAGCTGGGAAATTTCATTATAATGAATGGGATGGTAAAGATGGGATTATTTTTCGGTCCAAGCGGTACGATCCTAGGAATCAGAGCAAGCTTATCTGTCCGTCCCTAATAATAGATGCTTTCAAATAAATCCAAACGTAAACGAGGTGAGTCAATGAACACTAAATTAATAGAAGTCATTGCAAATATTCAAAAGAAAGTTGATTTTTCAGGTTCGGTTTTTGTGGAAGAAAAGGATCATATTTTACTAGATACCAGCTTTGGTTATGCTAATCGTTCAGACCAATTAGTAAATAAATAAGCGACTCGCTATGGAATTGCATCAGGATGCAAACTTTTCACAGCAATAGCCATTTGCCAATTAGTAGAGGCAGGAAAACTATCATTTGATTCTAAATTAAGTAGCTCTCTGAATTTTGATTTTCCACAATTTGATAAAAATATAACCGTTCATCAATTACTGACACACACGTCTGGAATTCCGGACTATTTTGATGAGGAAGTGATGAAGGATTTTGAGGAATTGTGGGTGAATACGCCTATGTATCACATTAGGAGGGGAAGAAATTTTTTACCGCTATTCCAAACTGAACCAATGAAAGGACCAGCTGGAGAAAGGTTTCATTACAACAATGCCGGTTATATTTTGTTGGGATTGATCGTGGAAAAGGCGAGTGGACTTGAGTTCACGGACTATGTCCAAAAGTATATTTTTACCAAAGCAGATATAACGGACTCAGGTTATTTTTCATTTGACTCGCTGCCGCCAAATACAGCATTTGGATATATCGATGATGATAATGGTACGTGGAGAACGAATATTTATTCCTTGCCTGTTAAAGGCGGTGCTGATGGTGGCGCCTACGTAACGGTTAAGGATATGGCTAAACTATGGGAAGCACTTTTGAATCACCAACTTCTAAGTGAGTCGTTGACCAATATGCTTTTATCAACACATGCGCAAGTAAATGAAAATGACTACTATGGATATGGGGTATGGATAAAAAGGTCTGAATCCAGCATCTTGAAATACCATATCATGGGGTATGATCCCGGGGTTAGCTTTCATTCTGCCTATTACCCTAACCTATCTATTAAAGTTGTAGTTTGCTCTAACAAGTCTGATGGAGCATATGACATCATGGGTGAGATTGAGGGAGAAATAAAGAAACAATAGTAAGGGAAATAATAACAGTAACGATGCCTATATAGGGCATCGTTTTGTTATAATTAATAATAGAAAAATAGGTAAGAGGAGGGGCATTATTATGCCATTAGAACAAGAAGTAAGAGGTATGTTAATCGGAGGCTTCACAATTGTAATGGGCATTGCCATACTAACGACATTGTTTCTTTGGTTGAAAAATAAAAATAGTAACTTTGGATATTTTTGGACAATACTCCATTTTCTGTTTTTCTCGATAGCAATATATTTTTTCATTAAAGCAATTTCCAATAATTATATTCATCCTATGGCTTCGGAAGAAAATTCACTTCAAATTGGGATTGCTGGTGTTGTTTGGGCATTCTCGATGATATGTTTGCTGATGGGAATCGCTAGCTTTTCAAAAAGAAGGAAGGATGGATAGTAGTATGTAAAGTAGAGAAGAAAAGTTGTAGAATAGAATAAATTCCATCCTGTTAAATGAAGAATCTCCTTTTACAATGGGCTGACTGTACAGAT
>JAQSXG010000038.1 GCA_029256785.1 Neobacillus sp. | reverse complement strand
AGTCTGTTCCATTAGAAAGTAAATCTGCATCTTAATAAAAAGGCGAACAGTGACACTGTTCGCCTTTTCTCCTAAAACGCCTCTGCACGTTCCTTCACTGCCTTTTCCTCATAAAGCTGCGGATGTGCTTTCCGAACAATCGATGGCCTTGCTAGAAGAAGAACAATACACACAAGGAAGGCTGACGACAATAACAGAATCCACTGTGGCGGAAATACATCGTACAGAAAACCATATAGGACCATTCCTAACGGCATAAGCGCCATTGCCATTGTTTCCAGAATTGAAAATACACGACCTTTGTATTCGTCAGCAATTTGTTTTTGCAGCATCACCTGCATCGGTGTATTTACAAGAACCAACATAACACCTAAACCAAGCATAAGGATTAAGTAATAGGCAAACAAAAATCCATATGGCATGGAAATAAATAACGGTAAGGATACTCCCCCCATAACCGTTCCCATCACGATAATTCCCCACTTAGACACTAAAAATGGATATTTGACTTCTTTCCTTACAGAGAGGTAAATGGACATTATTAGCATTCCCAGTGCCATCGCCCCTTCAGTAAAACCAAAATGCTGGGAAACCATTTTTAACTTTTCGATAAGTATAAATGAATAGCCAACCTCAAATGCCCCAAAAAAGAAATTAACTAACAAAGCAATCCAGATCACCGCCATAATGAGCGGCTGGGTTTTCAAATATGTAACCCCAGCCCTCATACTTTGCCACATCGACTCTTTTGTTTCCCCTGCAGCTTCTTCTTTTTGTTTTGAGAATAGTTTGAAATTCATTGTTGATTCCAGGAGAACAGCTAGACTGGATGCCACCATATAGATAATAAGGAAAACGGGCATCGAAATCGCTCCATACAATAATCCCCCTACTGCAGGACTTCCGATTGCAGCAAATGAAATCGACATTTGATTTAACGACATCGCTTTTTGAATTCTAGCTTCGTCAATAAGGCCTGTTATTGATGAAGAAAATGCCACGCCGGCAAACATGGAAGTAAGCGATAAAATACACGAAGTAATGTAAATCGCAACCAAAGATAAGCCAGAGGTATAACTTACGATTAATAGTCCCCCAATCGCCAAGGTTGTAGCAATTTGTGACGTGATGACAATCGTTTTCCGCGAATATCTATCCACTAAATAGCCGGCAAATGGCGCCGCAAGTGTACGCGGCAAAATATTGCAGATTAGGTTAAGAGCAAAACTCTTTGCTGACCCGGTCATTTGTAAAATGTAAAAACTTAGAGCAAACGAGTATACCTGGGAACCAAACGAAGAAACAAGTTTACTAATTGTAAATGTCCAGAGATGATACGTTGCTTTTTTTAACCTTAAACTACTGTTCATAAAAAACACCCCACTCGAAAGTTTAATTTAATTAAACAAATCATAGCATGGAATATTTTGTATTGCAATCAAAAAGTTTAATATAATTAAACTTTTCTTTCTCCTTTCCTCTTTTATTTCACAGTAATGTTTAATATAATTAAACTATACGGTAATAGGAGTGGACGAATGATGCTAGGTGATCGTATACGTAAATTAAGGAAAGAAAAGAAGTTAACACTTGAGGCGCTTGCAGGAGAAGGTCTTACGAAAGGAATGCTCAGTCTTATTGAAAATAATAAGGCAAATCCTTCAATGGAAAGCCTAACATTTATCGCTGAAAGACTATCTGTTGATGTAAGCGAATTATTAGAGGAAGTTAGTTCGCAGGAATTGAGAGAAATACTTGAACAAGCAGAAAAGCTATATAATCAAGAAAACCTAGATAATAAGTATCAACTGCTGATCGAACTAGTCAGACCATATATAAATAAGCTAACACACGGCTATGAGTCGGCTCGATTGTTAGACATATATAGCCGTTGTCTTTATAAGGGCAAGATGGATGGTTGGCAGGAGTTTTCTAACCAGGCTGCGACCATGTATGACAAGATGAACCTGACTGCAAACCGTGCTGGAATCACGATTTTCCATGCAACAGTTAAATTCATCGATCATGCGTACACACAGGCTTTAGATGTTTTAACAAAGGAACGTGCTGAAATCGAAGCGAACCATGCCTATATTGACCCGATGACACGTGTTGACCTTGACTATCATGAGGCAATTTTCCACTTTGCGATTGGTGATTATGATTCAGCTACATATGTGATGGAAAATGCCATTCATTTTTCAAAGGAGAATCGAATCTTTTATCGAATTGATGATTTGTATCGCCTTGCTGCAGGACAAGCATTATTATCCCGAGATGTAGTAAAGAAAGAACTATACTTAACCAAGCTAAGGCAATATGGTGAATTCGCTGACGATTTAGCCTCTATTCTTGTTCATGATCTAATGACTGCCATGGCTTTTAATTCTGAAGACAATAATTATTCTAAGGCTCTAGAAATCATAGATAATTATATAGCAAATCCTAAATTAGAAGATAAGCTTGAGGGTTTGTACTTGGTTGAAAAGGGGAAATCATTATATGGACTTAGACGGTTTAACGAAGCCCTGCTTAATTTTAATAAGGTAGAAACACCATCAACTACTCATCATCCATTTGATCTGTCTCTATTTTATATTAAGGATTCTTACAAAGCATTATGCCATCTTGAGCTTGGAGCAATGGGGGATGCACTCCAGTTTGCAAAATTAGCTGTAGACAATTTCGAATCGCTTCCACATACACTTTTCAAAGACTTTGCCTTTGAAACATACGATAGAATTAAAGAAAAAATTGGCTAACGAATCTTAGGAGGTTTTCATATGACACCACCAAAACATATCCTATCCGCGGCAACCATAGTTTTAAATGATAAACAAGAAATCTTATTAATTAAAGGACCGCGACGAGGCTGGGAAATGCCTGGCGGACAAGTTGAGGAGGGTGAATCCATAAAAGAAGCAGCCATCCGCGAAACAAAGGAAGAATCAGGTATTGATATAGAGATAACAAAGTTTTGTGGGATCTCTCAAAATGTTAGTGGATCAATTTGTAACACGTTATTTTTAGGAAAACCGATCGGTGGAAAATTAACAACTAGCCCCGAAAGCTTAGAGGTAGGTTTTTTTCCTATTCAGGAAGCGCTGGAAATGGTCACCTGGAAAAACTTCAGGCAAAGAATTGAATACTGTTTAAACGAAGAACTCCAACCTTTTTACATTGAGGGTTAAAGCCGTTTTCAATAAAAAAGCAAGCAGACTTGTCCAAAGACTTTGTCTGCTTGCTTTTTATTTTGCATCCATATATGTATTCAATGCTGCACTAACAGCTTTACCTACTTGAATTTCGGCACCATGATACACAAGTACCGCTTCAAGAGCCCCCAACACATGGAGTACATTTTTCTTACGCGAGCTATAGCCCATCGAGCCTATTCTCCAAATTTTCCCCTTCAACGCTCCAAAAGAGCTAGCAATTTCAATGTCAAATTCATTTAAAAGCATAGAACGGACAGATTCACCATCGATTCCTTCCGGGATACCTATACAAGTAACCACCGGCATTTTACAACTTGGATCACCATATAAGTTTAATCCCATTGCGTGAATCCCATTCACTAGTGCTGCTTCATTCAAATTATGCCGCTCAAACCTGTTTTCTAGACCCTCCTCCAAGACAATCCGTAAACCTTCCCTTAAGGCATATAGCATGGAAGTTGCCTCTGTATGGTGATTTAGTCGGGCTGGACCCCAATAATCCATCAGTTGGCTTAAATCAAAGTAATTGCTACGAATAGTCCTTGTCTGTACGATAGCTTTTGAACCTGGTTCAATTAACCCTTGCTCAATCTTTTTCCGCTCTAAAAGAAGGGCTTCTACCCGAGAATTAAAAGTAATTGGCGCTAATCCTGATGGCACAGATAAACATTTTTGCGTGCCCCCTATGGCTGCATCAATCTTCCATTCATCTACTTTCACATCTACTCCGCCTATTGTGGCAACTGCATCCACAACAAAGAAAATATCACGCTCTCTGCATGCCTCACCAACTTCCTTTAGCGGTTGCATACACCCCGTAGAGGTTTCTCCATGAACCAATGCGACAATCTTTGGCTGCACACGGTCCATTTCTTTTATGACTTCCTCTGGGCTAAATACGGTTCCCCACTCTGTTTCAATATTATAGATTTGCGCTCCGTACCGCTCCGCAATTTCCGTAAGCAGATGTCCAAAACGTCCATAGATAGGGATTAGAATTTTGTCTCCTGGTTCAATCATACTTCCAAGAACCGCCTCTAACCCAGCGCGTGATGTTCCGTCTATAGGAAATGCCCAATGGTTTTCGGTTTGAAACAGCTCACGGATCATTTCCATTGTTTCATTCATGATATGCGTAAATTCAGGATCAAACTGTCCAAGGATAGGCGTTGCCATTGCACGAAGTACACGTGGTTCCACCTCAACAGGTCCAGGTGTCATTATCGTTCGGTTAGAGGTATTGAGGTCTCTATATTTCATATGTTTTTACTCCTTTTTCTAACATCATTGGAATATGTAAAATAATAACCTTCATTGATCTTTAAGTAATATTTCAATAATAATAAATCCTTGTCTAAAAGTCATTGTCTCTCCCGAATAAAATTCTAAGTTTTATTCATGCACTATGTACAAAATATTCTAAATTATATATACACTCAACCTTTCTCTTTCCAAAAAACAGTGCTAATTCTATTTAGAATTGCACTGTTTTTGAAAGATATCCTATTTTTTTTGCAATGTTGCCCACGTGTTTTCAAGCCACTGATCAAAGTCCGGCCCTTTGTCACCCTCATATGTATCAAAAATATCCAGTCTCATCTTCCTTAACTTGTCTTTAAATTCTTCATAGCCATGACCCTCTGGCAAGCTTTTCTTAATTCTTAATAAAATTTTATTAACATCTTTAACCAGATCACCTTTTTTTCTAGGAGGGTTTTCAACGTCTTCACCCAATTTTTTTAGTTTCCGATATGCTGCCTCTTGTACTTTATAAACAGTATCGTTGTTCATGATTCGCTTTAGGATATCAATTGTTTGTTTGCTCTTCCACTTGCCCAGTTCATCTACAGCATCCAAACGTTCTCTCCAATTAGAAGTACGACCGGCCTGTTTTTTTAATTCCTCATAATTCTCAGGTAAATTGCTTTTTTCTTCAGTATTTTTCAAACGATCCAAACTCCTTCTACTTTGGTATTAATTTTGATAAAACAAGTTCTCAAGTTGCATTAATATAACATTTATTATTCACTTTTGAAAGAATTATATGTTTCACCTGAACAAAGAAAAGAAGCTCAATGAGCTTCTTTTCTATATCACGTTTATTGTTTCTTCTCCAATTTCAGCTTCTCTGCCAAACAGTCTTGCATAGACACCCTTCGGATTGTTAAGTAAATCGGTATGTGCCCCACTTTCAACGATTGATCCATTTTCCAAAACAATGATTTTATCCGCAGAAAGAACGGTGGACAGGCGGTGTGAAATAATTAAGATCGTTTGTTTTTTTCCTGTTTTCAATACTGCCTCATTAATCTTCGTTTCTGTGATTGGATCAAGAGCGGAACTTGCTTCATCAAGAATGAGGATTGGTGCATCTTTTAGGATAGCCCTCGCAAGTGATAACCGTTGCTTCTGTCCCCCAGAAAGAAGACTCCCTCTTTCTCCTACCTTTGTATTCAATCCTTCAGGAAGACTTTCAATCAACTCACCTAAACCACTATCCTCTAATGCCTTTAGTAATTGTTCATCCGTGGCATCACGCTTACCAATTCTTAAATTGTCTGCCAGTGAGCCATTCCGCAATTGAACATCCTGGGTGACCATTGCTATTTGTGACCGCAGCCAAGCTGTATCCCATTCGGTAATACTTCTGCCATCCACATCAATTTGGCCATTTTTAGTATCGTACAATCTAAAAAGTAAATCGACAATCGTTGATTTACCCGAACCACTTGGTCCAACTAAGGCCACTTTTTCACCTGCTTGAATAGTAAAAGATACACCGGATAGTACATTTTCTTCTTTCCCTGGATAGGCAAAGGTTACTTCTTTTAGGCTGATCGTTCCATTAGCTCTTTCTCCAATGATACCCTTCTGTGTTTCTGCATCCGATGGTGCGTTTGAAAGAAGAATATCTGAACGGTCTAGTGCCGGTCCTGTTCTCCTGACTGAAAGCCAGTTACGGAGTAATCTTTGCATTTCATTGGCGGCAATCGTAACTAATCCGCCCGCAGTCATCATTTGACCGCTTGTTAACCCTTCGTTCCAAATTAATAGAGTACTAATTAAATAGACTAACCCTAAAGCAAAACCGTTATAGCTTGCAATAACGACCACCGATTGCATTCTCGCCTTCAATTCCTTAATTGAATGCTTCACAAATGAGTTTCTAATGTTAATGACACTCTCAACCTCATTATCAGATACACCCATTACGCGCGACAAATGAATGCCTGTAACCGATTCTCTTAGTCTTTCAAGATAACGAGAAGCCTCTTTTCTTGCATCTGCAGAAGCAGCCCTTGTTCTAGCACCTACATAATTGGATGCCCAATAGAATAGAACTCCTAGTATCACACTTGTAATCATCAAATACGGGTGAATCCATAAGAGTACAAGGCTATATATAAGAACGCCCTGGACGCTTGCCATGAAGGTTGACCCTTCCCAAGCAAGAAAATTATGAAGCGTATCCGGATCATCCGAGACTCTTGCCAGCAGTTCACCTGATGGATTGTTGTGATAGAAAGAATAAGGTAGTACCTGCAAATGGCTGAAAAGTCGCAGCTTTTGCCAATTGGTCACGGTTTTTGCTGTTTGATGACAAAAATATTCGTCGATCACCATCATGATTAAATCCATGACTGCTGCAAAAATTAATAGCCACATTAATCCCCATAACCAACTCGAACTTTCACCTGGAATGATTGTATCAATAAGCCAGCTAAGAGCTAACGTTGGGATTAATGCAGAAAAGACTTGGCTTATAGCAATGACAACCGAATCAGCAAACACCCATTTCTTATAGGGCTTTAAAAAAGATAGCACCCTTCTGCCATCACGATTGTTCTTTTTTGGGGAGATAGTATTTGTACTCATCCAATCATCTCCTTTTCCAACTCGCTATATTGGGCTTTGTATAACTCATAATACTGACCCCTAAGTGCGAGTAGTTCTTCATGTGTTCCTTGTTCAGCCACCATTCCCTGATCTAAAAGGATAATTTTGTCTGCACTTCTGACCGTCACTAACCGGTGAGCAATCGTGATCGTTGTTCTTCCCGGTATTAATTTCTCAAGTGACTCTTGGACCTTTTCCTCTGTTTCTCCATCCAACGAGGATGTTGCTTCATCAAAAATCAAAACGGGTGGCTGTCGAAGAATGGCTCTAGCTAGCGCTACTCTTTGTCTCTGACCGCCGGATAATTTCAAGCCCCGTTCGCCGACCACTGTTTCATACCCATCTTCTAAGGATTCAATCAGTTCCTTTAAGCCAGCTGCTTCCACCGCTCGCTCTAACTCTTCTTGGGATGCATTCGTTTTTCCATATAGAAGATTATTCCGCAGTGTACTATTTAATAAGAAGGTTTCCTGAGAAACTACTCCTACCTGTTGTCTATAGCTGTTCCGATTATAGGAAAAAAGGTCTTTTCCATCAATTTGAACCGACCCTTTATCAGGTTCATATAGTCCTAATAAAATCTGGATGAGTGTGCTTTTTCCTCCTCCACTTGTACCAACAATTCCAATATGGTTTCCTGGATCAAGAGAAAGCGAAACCCCTTTTAGTATTTTTTTATCGCTTGAAGGATAAGTAAACCAGATATTTTCCATTTCTATCTTTCCATTAACAACTCCAAAGGAAGGAAGAGTTTCTTCATGCTCTTCAGGCAAATCAAAATACTCATACAGTCTCTGTAAGGCCGGAATCGCCTGTTGTATAGTCAAAGCGTTTTCAGCTAGTGAGCGAACAGGTAGAAACATGATCGGAATAAAACTGAGACAGGCAACCAATGTACCAATGGTGATCTTCCCATCCCAAATGGAGTAACCTCCAATTAACATGACCACGCCAGGAGTAGCTATGTTAAATAAATTCCCCAGACGCCAGTTGACCTTACCGATTAATGCTGCACGAATGGAATAGGTTTTCCAATCAGTCAATTTTCTACGTTGTGTTTCCACTTCTTCCTCTTGGGTTTGGAAGGTCCGTACCAATCGAATGCTCTCAATGCTTTCCTGTAAATGATGGTACATATCTGCGCTCATTTCCCTTTGGACAGCACTCATTTTCCTCATCGTTTTTCCAAGTTTAAACGATGGTAAAATATAGATGGCAAATACGACAAACATAACAATTGCCGCCGGCC
Source organism: Neobacillus sp. (assembly GCA_029256785.1). GTDB lineage: Bacteria > Bacillota > Bacilli > Bacillales > Cytobacillaceae > Neobacillus. Next base: position 7,114 of record JAQSXG010000038.1, on the reverse strand, counting down.
AATACATAACAAATACCGCAGAGAATGCAGCGACTGCACCAATGACTTGCTGTAAGATACGGGGCACAACCGTATTGTTCAAGTTTTGAATCGACTCCACATCATGGGTTAACCGATATAACATATCCCCACGTGGTGTGGTTGTAAAAAACGACATAGGTGTGCGATGTAATTTTTTAAACGCTCGAATTTGCATATCAGTAATCACATCGAGTCCAATTTTCACCTGTACAAATTCCTGCATCGCTTCAAAAAGTGACTTTCCTAAGAATGCTATAAGTACGCCACCGACAATCCAAAGTAATAAATCCATCTCTTTTCCGTCGATTACTACGTCAACTAGTTTCCCTGCCAATATAGGTGGAAAAACTGTAAATGCACCGCCTATCAGAGAAAAAATTAAGGCTAGCAACAGTCGTTTCCAATAGGGTTTAAAATGCTTCACTGTTGTTTTCAATAAGTTCATTTTTTTGACCTCCTCGCAAAATTTTATTATATTACAAACAGTGAAAATATTCATTAATTATCGAAAACTATTCTTTTAGTAGATGAACATATTAAAAAGCAAGGCTGTGTTAAAGGTTAATGTTGATTTTAGAAACCTGTTGATTTGTGCGGAAGGCACGAGACTCCTGCGGGACTAGCAGGTCAGGGTGAGACCCCACAGGCGCGCAGCGCCGAGGAGGCTCACCGACCGCCCGCGGAAAGCGAAGTGCCTGGAGCGCAAATCAACAGACTTGTTTTACACAGCCAAAAGCACAAAAAAATGATGCTACCCCAGTAAACGGGCGCATCATTTTTAGCCAGCAAGCTATTTCATGTTCCACAAAATGTTTTGTATGGTCGTGCGGTTGCCGCAGCCGGTGCTGTGTAATCCTCTTGTTCTGGTGTGTGAGCATATGGATTTGAAAGGACCTCCAGCAGTTTTTCCATTACGCTATAATCTTCATTATTCACTGCCGCGTCCAAGGCTTCTTCTACCCTGTGGTTCCGTGGGATTACCGCAGGATTGCTTTTCTTCATCCGTTGAAGTATCGAGTCTTTCGATTCCTGCTGTCTCTCTAATCGTTCTTGCCACTGTTTATGCCACACTGCAAATTCAGGAGTATCAAACAACTTCAAATTCTCCAGTTTATCGACCGTTAACGCACGGAAAGTATTGGTATAATCGGCACGATTCTTCTGCATTAAATCCAGGAGTCCTTCAATAAGAGATTCATCCTCTGCTTCCTCATTAAAGATTCCTAATTTCCCCCGCATCCCCCCAAGCCAATGGGACTTGAATAACTGGGAGAAATCTGCGAGTTTTTCTTGAGCAAGTGTCACTGCCTCCTCTTGATCATCAGCTAACAAAGGCAAAAGAGATTCGGCAAATCGCGCAAGATTCCAGATACCAATATTTGGCTGATTTCCATAGGCATAGCGCCCTTCTCTATCAATCGAACTGAAAACAGTAGCCGGATCATACGTATCCATGAAGGCACAAGGACCATAATCAATTGTTTCTCCGCTAATCGTCATGTTATCCGTATTCATTACACCATGAATAAAGCCAACCAATTGCCAGTTAGCAATTAGTTTAGCTTGACGCTTAATTACTTCTTGTAAGAATGAGAGATACTGGTTTTCATCGGCTTCCACTTCTGGATAATGACGCTTTATTGCATAATCAGCCAGCGCCTGTAATTCCTCAACTGGCCGAGCTCCTGCAGCATATTGAAAGGTACCCACCCGAAGATGACTGGCAGCCACGCGGGTCAAAATCGCTCCAGGGAGTTCGTCTTCACGAAATACAGGTTCACCTGTTGCTACCACCGAAAGACTCCGAGTTGTTGGAATGCCAAGCGCATGCATGGCCTCACTAATAATATATTCACGCAACATCGGTCCAAGTGCCGCACGACCATCCCCCCCGCGGGAATAAGGAGTTCTGCCTGGTCCCTTTAGCTGAATATCAAATCGCTCACCCGAGGGAGTCAGTTGCTCGCCAAGCAATATTGCCCGTCCGTCCCCCAACATATTTAGATGGCCAAATTGGTGGCCAGCATAAGCTTGAGCTAGAGGCGATGCTCCTTCAGGTATCTTGTTCCCTGCCATAACCGCTACTCCCTCATCACTTTTTAACTCTTTACTATTGAGACCTAGGAATGCTGCAACTGAATCATTGAAAATAATCAACTTCGGCGAGCTTACAGGGGTTGGATTTTGGCTGGTAAAAAAAGATTGGGGCAGGCGAACATAACTGTTATCAAAGTTCCATCCTGTTTCCATATTCTTTGTCATCGGATCTCCTTTACACCTTTTGTCTTTTGGATGTTTCTATTCACTTAATTTTTATGGTTTTCAGTTGTTACATTCTTTATCCAACTTTCTCACTGTTCCTTTCATTCAATCTCCATTGCACCTTTCAAGTCATCCTGAATTGATTCTTTCGCTAATTCTACTTTTGAACGGTATGCAGCACGAACAATGACATGTGCTGCAACAGGTGCAGTTAGAAACACAAAGAAAATACCTAGAAATAATTTGATGCTAAAATATCCTTCGAATAGGAAAAAAATAAATGTGCCGACAAGAGTAAAAAGAACACCCATAGTAGAACCTTTCGAGAGAGCATGAGAGCGAGTGTATACATCAGGCAAGCGTATTAATCCAACAGCACTTAGAAAACTGAAAATCGTTCCAATCAATATTAAAATAACTGGTATAAGTTCACTAGGACTGTTTGCGCTCAATGACAACACCCCTTTCTATAAATCTGGCAAAGGCAATGGTTCCGATGAAGGATAATATCCCAATCAATAAGATCACTTCAAAGAAGTTTGTGTTTCTTAGTAAAACCGAAAAAATAGCAACACCTGAAATTAAATTTATTCCCAATGCATCAAGCGCTTGTACCCTGTCCGGTGCTGAAGGACCCTTTACCAACCTGAAAATAGTGGAGATGACAGCAAAGCTAAGAAAAAATAAAGATAAAATTAGTATTCCTTGGATCATGATCGTGTCACCCCTTTTATAGCCTTTTCAAATTTGCTTTTTGAACGGAGAACAGCATCACTGGATTCAGGTATATCCATCGCATGTATATAAAAGAGCTTACTATTTGAGGATACTTCTACGACAACTGAACCAGGAGTTAAGGTTAGTAATAAAGCTAGCAAGGTGACCTCCAGATCACCTTCTAAATCCGTCTCCAACGTAAAAATCCCTGGTGTAATATTGATTTTAGGGCGAATGATTTGTCGAATAACTAAAATACTTGATGTAAATAATTCATAAATAAACACAATAAAAAGTTTTACAATTGCTAGTAATGTTTCTAAATAGAATTTAGTGGGCATATATCTACGTAAAATTAATAGCACCAATAGTCCAAAGAGGTAACCACTAAAGAATGTTAATACACTCCAATGATCTTGAAGAAACATCCATATTACGCCAATTAACAAATTGATTAACACTTGCATGGGCATTGATACCACCCCTTCCCATAAATCAAGAATAACAAATCTAACTATTGTCTAGGATTAATCCCTAAGACAGCTTCAATATATGTGATCGGAGTCATTAATCCTTCAACCGCAAGATCAACGTATTCATGAATACCTTCTGCTCCTAATCCTAGTGCAATGGTTAACATCGTTAGGATAGCGATTGGTAACAACAATCCCTTCGTTGTGCCTTTTTCTTTTTCTTCCGTTAAGTCTGTGTAACCCCAAAAACAATTCATAAAGATTTTCATAATTGAATACAAAACCATTAGGCTAGTAATCAATCCAATTGCACCTAACCAAAAGTACCCTGTTTCAAAGGTCCCTTCTGTAATGAAAATTTTTCCAAGGAAACCACTCAATGGAGGAATTCCGGCTAGTGATAAAGCGGCAATAAAAAACATCCATCCTAATTGCGGATGCAATCGAATGAGGCCACTTATTTCCTTTATCTTACTTGTACCAGTAAGATGAATGATTGTACCTCCTAAAAGGAAGATAAGTGCTTTTACAATCATATCGTGTATCAAATAGTACAAAGATCCCGTCATCCCTACAGCAGTGAATGAAGCAACTCCTGCTAAAATAAAGCCCACACCCACTATTACGTTGTAAGTTAAAATTCTTTGAATATCATTATAAGCAACTGCACCAATGGCTCCCAAAAGCATCGTTAAAGCCGCTAGTATACCAATTAACAAATGAATTACTGCTGGATCATGATAAAAGATAAGCGTAAAAACCCTCATAATTGCATAGATTCCAACCTTTGTTAACAATGCTGCAAAAATAGCAGAAATGACTGTCGGGGGTGCACTGTACGAACCAGGTAGCCAAAAGAATAGGAAAAGACCAGCCTTTAAACTAAATACAACTAAAAATAATATCGCAACCGTGGTCATTAGCCCCTCTTGCCCTACCTCAGCTACACGGATTGAGAGATGAGCAAAATTCAGGGTGCCTGTCATAGCATACAAAAATGCGATCGCGACAAGAAAAAGGAAAGAAGAAAGGATGTTTATCAATATATATTTTATCGACTCTCTAAGCTGAATCTTTGTTCCGCCTAAGGAGATTAGTACATAGGAAGAAACTAACATAACCTCGAAACAAACAAATAAATTAAAGATATCACCCGTTAGGAACGAGCCATTCACCCCCGCAATAAGGAATAAAAATAACGGGTTAAAGTAGTAAGCTTCTCGCTCTTTCCCAATTGAGGGAAAGGCATATAATAAACAACAAAATGCTACAATACTTGTTACTAGAATTAGTAAAGAGGCGAACATATCCGCTACCATACTTATCCCAAACGGAGCCTCCCAGCCGCCTAATTGGAGAGTCTGAATTCCTTGTGATTTATTTTGGATAATAAGGAAAAGGGCAACAATAAGGATAGCAATTGTTGAAAGAACACCAAATATCCTCTGCAATTTAATACTTTTTCTAAAAATCACCATAACCATTCCCATGATCACCGGAATTATTATTGGCAATATAACAAGATTATTCATCATTATTACCTCGCAGTTGCTCCGTATCATCCGTACCTATTTCTTTATATGCACGGTAACTTAATACTAAAAAAAGGGCGGTTGTTGCAAAATTTATTACGATGGCGGTTAATAAAAGGGCTTGTGGCAACGAATCAGCATAGGTTAAATCCTTGATCCCCAATAGCGGCGGTCCCCCTTTTTTTAAGCCACCCATCGTAATTATCAGTAAATTAACACCATGTCCGAGTATAGATGTTCCTAGGATGATCCTTAATAAACTTTTTGTCAAAATTAGATAAATACCAATGGCGAATAAGATTCCAACAAGGATGGACATCAACGTTTCCATTATCGATCATCACCAATACTCATAATAATCGTGACAGCTGTTCCAATAACCGCTAATGCTACACCCACATCAAAAAGGACTGCGGTTGCCAGCTCCGTCTTTCCAAATATGGGAAGGTCAAAATAACCAAAGGATTGCGATAGAAATGGAACATCGAGAATCATCCCGCCGACTCCTGTTAGAACAGCAATCAATACTCCAATTGCCGCTACCACTTTAAAGTCTACTGGAATATTTTCACGAACAGATTCTATATCGTATGTTAAAAATAAGAGTATTAATGCTGACGCAAATGTTAGACCACCGATAAATCCGCCGCCAGGAAAATGATGGCCTGAAACAAATAGATTAATGGCAAAAGTAAAGATGATCACTACTGCAACTTTTGTGACACTACGTATGATTACATCATTTGGTTCCTTCATTTTTATCCCCCTTTGGCAGTCTTAGTTTGATTAATGTATAAACTCCTAAACCGGCAACTGTTAATACGAGAATCTCCAACATCGTATCAAAACCGCGAAAATCAACGAGGATAGCATTAACAATATTTTTTGCACCGGCCAATTCGTACGAGTTCTCATAATACCCAGATATCGATTCAAAAAGACGATTCCCATTTGCTGATAGGGCTACGAGTGTAACAATCACACCAACACCAATGGAAATAACAGCATTTACCGCCTTAAACTGGATACGACTTACCTCCTTGCGCAATTGAGGTAAATGGTAGAAGCATAATAAGAATAGTGCCGTTGTAACCGTCTCAACCACTAATTGTGTTAGGGCTAGATCAGGAGCACGGAATAAAACGAAGAAAAAGGAAACGAGAAACCCCAATGCACCAACAGCAACAATTGAAGTTATTCTATTTCTAGAAAAAAGGACAGCTACGGCAGAGATAATCATCGTAACAACCAAAATTGTTTCAAAAATATTTACTGGCGCATCCATTGAAGGGTCATAGGAAAATCCATCAAACAACCACAGTGCCCCACCAATAATTAGAATGATAAATAAAAAGATATACACTAGATAATCACGAATAAAACCTGTCATATATTTATTTGTGATTAATTGAGATATATTTTCCATTTTCTCTAATCCGTGGTTATATAAATTGTTCAACGTTAGAGTTTCTGGATAAAAATGATAAAATCGATACCACTTTCTTAATGAAATATATAAAAGCGTACCCACTGCTATTACACCTAGAGTCATAAACAATTCAGGTTGAAAACCATGCCAAGCCGTAATTTCCAATTCAAAATCACCCGTTTGAGCAAGTACTGGCAGAACAGAAACCAATGCTGGTTTTAGCAGATACTGTGAAACTATGTTTGGAAAAAAGAAAATTATAACCACTGCTGTACCCAGGATTAACGGTGAAATTAACATACCAATCGGAGCTTCGCGCACCTTTCTACCAAGTTTTTCCGGTTTATTCTTCCCTCTAAAGGTCTTAAATACAAGAATCATACTGTATATAAAGGTAAATACACTTGCGATCCAAGCAATAATCGGAATAAGCAATCCCACATTCTCCATATTAAATAAAGTCATGTTTGAGGCGTTTAATACCGCTGTAAAAAACATTTCCTTACTTAAAAACCCATTGAATGGAGGAAGTCCTGCCATTGCAAAACTACCGATTATAGTAAGCGTAAAGGTTATCGGCATAAGATGCATTAGCCCGCCAAGGCGCCGAATATCTCGAGTCCCCGTCTCATGGTCAATGATACCCACGACCAAAAATAGACACCCTTTAAATGTAGAAT
>JAQSXG010000574.1 GCA_029256785.1 Neobacillus sp. | reverse complement strand
GCTGCTATTGCTTTCGTACAGGAGTTGAAAGATTTTTGAAAATGATTAGCATTTTGGGGGCTACAGGCTCAATTGGCACCCAAACATTAGAGGTAGTCCGGGAACATCCATCGGAATTTAAAGTTGTAGCGCTTTCCGTTGGAAGAAATTTGGACTTGGCAAGAAAAATGATTACAGAATTTAATCCAGAACTTGTCTGTATACAAGAATACGATGATTGCACTACATTGAAGTCTGAATATCCTACTACTAAATTTACCTTTGGGAATGAAGGATTAATTGAGGTAGCAATCTATCATAAAGCGACAATTCTTGTAAATGCTGTACTTGGAAGTGTAGGACTATTGCCTACACTTGAGGCAATAGAAAGTGGTAAAATTATCGCAATAGCTAATAAAGAAACATTAGTCACTGCTGGACATCTAGTAATGGAAGCAGCCAAAAAAAATGGAGTAGAATTACTTCCTGTTGACAGTGAGCATTCTGCAATTTTTCAGTGTTTACAAGGAGAAAGAGAGAAAAACATTGAAAGATTAATATTAACGGCATCGGGTGGAAGTTTTCGCGATCGTACACGTAAAGATTTAGAAGGTGTAACCGTTAAGGAAGCATTGAACCATCCCAATTGGTCAATGGGTGCAAAGATTACAATTGATTCAGCATCGATGATGAATAAAGGACTTGAAGTCATCGAAGCACATTGGCTTTTCAATTTACCATATGAAAAAATTAATGTGCTCCTTCATAAAGAGAGCATTATCCATTCAATGGTAGAATTTCATGACAGCAGCATTATTGCACAACTGGGAACTCCAGACATGAGAGTTCCTATCCAATATGCTCTTTCCTATCCAGACCGAATGGCAATGCCTTCGGCTAATCGCTTAGATTTAGCGCAAATTGGCAAACTGCATTTTCAGGAAATGGATATGGAGCGGTTCCGTTGTCTTCATCTTGCTTATGAGGCAGGGAGATTAGGTGGAACCATGCCAACTGTTTTAAATGCAGCAAATGAAGTCGCAGTTGGAGCATTTTTGGAAGGGAAGATTCAATTTTTGCAGATTGAGGAACTGATTGAGAAGGCTTTAAGTGCTCATAAAATAATCGCAAACCCTAGTCTTTCAACAATTCAAGAGGTAGACAAAGAAACAAGACAGTACGTATATTCACTTCAATAAAAAGGTGGTTTTTTGCTTTGAGTACAGTTATTGCCTTTATAGTAATCTTTGGTGCCTTAGTAATCTTTCATGAGTTAGGTCATTTGATTTTTGCAAAAAGAGCAGGGATTTTATGTCGCGAATTTGCGATTGGAATGGGACCAAAGGTGTTTTCTCATAAGTTTGGGGAAACCATTTATACGATCAGACTATTACCTATAGGCGGATTTGTTCGTATGGCTGGTGAAGATCCTGAAACGGTTGAAATTAAACCAGGTTATCGAATTGGACTAATGTTTGATAGTAACAACAAAGTTGATAAGATAATCTTGAATAACAAAGAAAAGTACCCTAATTGCAGGGTTATAGAAGTTGAACATGCCGATATTGAGCAACAATTAGTAATAAAGGGGTATCCCGAAGACGAAGAAGAAAGCTTGAAAACCTTTAGTGTAAGTCAAACGGCAGTCACTATTGAAAATGGTCTTGAATCACAAATTGCACCATATAATCGGCAATTTGCTTCAAAAACGCTTGCGCAGAGAACTATGGCCATTTTTGCTGGTCCGATGATGAACTTTGTCTTAGCATTCATTGTGTTTATTATTATTGCATTGTTGCAGGGAGTACCGACAAATGAACCAAAATTAGGGGAAATAACCTCAGATGGTGCAGCATATGCTGCTGGACTCCTAAAAGGAGATATTGTTCACAGTATTAACGGAGCAGAAATTTCGAGTTGGTCTGATGTGGTTGAAATTATTAGAGAAAATCCTAATGAAGACCTAGACTTTTCAATCAGTAGGAATGGTGAAGAAAAGGAAATTCTTGTAACACCAAAGGAACAAACAGTTGAAGGTGACAAGATAGGAATAATTGGTGTATATAGTCCAATCGAAAAATCACCTCTCAAAGCTATTACTACTGGATTTACTGAAACTTATTTTTGGACAAAGCAAATCTTTATGATGCTAGGACAATTGGTAACTGGTCAATTCTCTATCGATATGCTATCTGGACCTGTCGGAATATACGAGTCTACGGCAACGGTAGCGAAATCTGGGATATATTATTTAATGAAATGGGCAGGAATCTTAAGTATAAACCTGGGAATTATGAATCTCTTACCGATTCCGGCACTAGACGGCGGTAGGTTAATGTTCTTCGCTGTTGAGGCTGTTAGAGGAAAGCCGATTGATCGGCATAAAGAAGGAATGGTCCATTTTATTGGTTTTGCGTTACTAATGCTGCTTATGCTTGTAGTCACGTGGAACGATATTCAAAGATTTTTCTTGTAAATTTTTATTGACTTAAAATTCAAATTGAATAATAGTTAAGTAACCCCCTGTTATTTAGGGGGTCTACTTATGAATTAACCAATATACATATGAAGCAAATGAGGTGCAATAGATGAAGCAAAGCAATACACTTATTCCTACACTAAGAGAAACACCTGCCGATGCAGATATAAGAAGCCATCAACTCTTACTTAAGGCGGGATTTATTAGGCAAAATGCTAGTGGAGTTTACAGTTTTATGCCATTAGGAAAGCGGGTTCTTCAAAAAGTCGAAGCAATTGTTAGAGAAGAGATGGATGCAGCTGGTGCAGCTGAAATGTTAATGCCGGCTCTCCAGCAGGCAGAATTGTGGCAAGAATCTGGTCGGTGGTATACATACGGTCCGGAATTAATGAGGTTAAATGACCGTAATGAGCGTGATTTTGCACTTGGTGCGACGCATGAGGAAGTAATAACGAGCCTTGTTCGTGACGAGGTAAAATCTTATAAACGACTCCCTTTAACGCTATACCAAATACAAACAAAATTTCGTGATGAAAAACGTCCGCGTTTTGGTTTATTACGTGGCCGTGAGTTTATTATGAAGGATGCTTATTCTTTTCATTCAACTCAGGAAAGTCTTGATGAAGTTTATCAAAAATTATTTGTAGCCTATACAAATATTTTTACTCGGTGTGGATTGAACTTTAGAGCGGTTATTGCTGATTCAGGAGCAATGGGCGGGAAGGATACACATGAATTTATGGTGTTATCGGAAGTTGGAGAAGACACCATTGCCTATTCGGATTCCTCCAATTATGCCGCCAATATTGAGATGGCGCCTGTAGTCGTTGTTTATCCAAAAAGCGAGGAAGCACATCTTGAATTAAAAAAAGTAGAAACAATGAATCAAAAAA
>JAQSXG010000573.1 GCA_029256785.1 Neobacillus sp. | reverse complement strand
AGATGGATTTCACGCAATTCTCGCTCTCCTATAACCACGGATTTTCCATTGTGTCCTCCCAGAGCAGCACCTTGTGCACAAAAATGTTTTAATATGGCAGCAACTTTGTCAGGTCTCTTTAAATCCTCTTCATTTTCTCCTTGTAGACCTTTTGTAACTTCAAAAGCCATACGTGAAGCCAGATATGGATCCTCACTATAGCATTCTTCGGAACGTCCCCATCTGGGATCATGCATGATGTCAAGAGCTGAAACCAGGCCTAGATGCCCTCCTCCTGCTCTTATTTCAGCTGCCACCTGAGCGTAAACTTCCTGGTATAGCTCAGGATTCCAAGTTGAACCTATTGCAAGATTGGTAGGAAACATGGTTCCATCAAGAGCCATATGTCCATGGGGGCATTCTTCAGAAAACAGTATTGGAATACCCAACCGAGTATTTTCCGCAACATAGCGTTGAAGCATGTTGGCTACTCTCCCCCTCTTATTTTTAGGAATCCCGTTTTCATAATTGATTGCCGACCAGGGATCGGCGCGGAATAATCCATACAACGCACCTAATCCGTCGCCAAATGCTACTTCTTCTCTAAAAGCTTCGGTTATTTCATAATCATTATGCACTTTTTTATATGCATGCCATCCAAACATCCTCTGGTTCAACTGCCCTACCTTTTCTTTGAGTGTCATCCTTGAAAGAAGATCTTCTAATCTTAATTCCAATGATAAAGAATTGTCTTTATATTTTTGCATATCCATCCCCTTTAATTTATTTCTATATACTTTTTTATTAACTAATTTTGTAATTAGCTACGCAATGTCATAAACACTTCTGATCTTAAGCTTATTTCTGATCTCTTCAATGGTAATATCTTTACTTAATTCTTCTTTTGAAATGTGAATTAATTTTTTATTTTCTGGCCAAATATCGAAGTAATTATCACTAAAAACACAATCCATTCCTTCGAGAGTAATTTCAACATATTTTGAAAGTGTTTTTGAAACAAGTGAGATGTTGATATGGTCTTTACTTTCAGTGATTTCAGTAACTATCTCGGGCTTTAAAAACTCAAAGTGTTTAGGTTTTGTAAATAAAACAATACCGCCCTGGATATCATCCACGTCTTCATCTAAGTAATACACCATAAAGGTTTTCATCATGTCCTTTTCAGACTTTAAAATATCATTATAATCCTGATATAAAAACGTTTGGGAACTCAAAGAATCAACCACAACACATTCTTTTCCTTCTGCAAGTACTATCAAATCATTACTCATCAATTTCCATAAAACTGTGCGTTTGACTGAAGCGAGAGTTTCATTTGCTAAATTCAACTCTACTTTAGCTCCTTGCTGCTTTGCTGTTAATAAAACAGGTGCAAAAAATCTTTTTGCAAAATAGTGTAAAGCCTTCCACCTTCCAAAGCTATCAATGCTTGACCAAGACGCAACAGGCCAACAATCATTTAACTGCCAGTAAATTGCTCCCATACATCTGCCTCTGTTTCTTCTCCAATGTTCAACACCATACCTAATTGCTTCACCTTGAAGTATCTGTGACGTATATAGTAATGAATCAAAATCCTTTGGATTTTTAAAATTATCTGAAAGATAAAATAAAATTTTCCCATTTGCTGATCCATTTTTTTGGTGTTTCTCCATAATATAAGAAAATATATTATGATCTTCAGGCAAAGTAAAAGAATTTACAGTCTTCAAGCAAGGAAAAGATTGAAACCCAAATTCGGATACAAACCTGAAATAATATTTTTCATAATCTGTAAAGGGTTTTAATTCATGCCATACAGACCAATAATGTACATCTCCCCTGTTTTCATCATTCGGATTATCAAAGCCGCCCCCAGATGAAGGAGATGCAGGCCAATAAAATGTATTTGGATCGTTTTCTTTTATTATAAGTGGTAGTAAAATCTCAAACTGTTTTATATAGTCAGTCTTCAACCTAGGTACCTTTGGAAGATCCCAGCTTTCCCATGCTAGCTCCATTTCGTTATTTCCGCACCATATACCAAGACTCGCATGATGCCTAATCCTTTTTACATTATCTTCTGCTTCTTTACGAATATTTTCAGCAAATTCATCAGTCATTTCATATACTGCGCAGGCAAACATAAAATCTTGCCACACTATTAATCCATACTTATCGCAAAAATCAAAGAAATAATCTTCTGGGTATAGTCCTCCGCCCCATACTCGAATGCAGTTGAAATTAGCCGCTATACATTGTTTAATAAGTTTTTCTGTTTTTTCAGCATTGCATCTGGCAAGAATGTTGTCTTCTGGTATGTAATTTGCTCCCATTGCAAAGATCGAAACACCGTTGACTTCAAATTCAAAAGATTCTCCCCATTTGTCATTTTCCCTTTTTATACCAATTGTTCTCAATCCTATATTTAAACTTTTTGAATCTAGTACCAGCTTATTTTGACTAATTTTAACTTCAACATTGTAGAGTGGCTGATTGCCGAAGCCATTAGGCCACCACAAGTTAGGAGTTTCAATATCAATAAAAATATGATGTTCTTTTGCAACTGATGTAGCAGAAGCTAGAATGATTTTATTATCTGGCGTCATCACTCTTGCCTCAATGAGAATAGGTTGTTTGTCCCAGATTTCTGTTCTTACTCGTATATCTAGGGAAACCATCTCTTTACTATGTTTTTGCGTTATATATATATCTTCAATTTTTCTATGTTTGTAGCCCTTAATAGAAATGCCTCTCCAAATCCCCGAATCTGGTATCTGAGGTCCCCAATCCCATCCAAGCATATAATGCGCTTTCCTAATATAAGGCATTCCAGGGATTGTATTACCCCCATCTTCACCAAACAAGTGGTATTCCGCATCCTTTTTTTCAATATATTTTACAGGTGAGTAAAAAACAATGCTAATGGAGTTTTTTCCAATACAAAGTAAATTTTTAATATTAAATTCATATATTCTATGCATATTCTCAGTGTTAGCAACAAAAACTCCGTTTATTTTTATTTCAGTAAGTGTATCTAGTCCATCACAATGTAAAACCACTTTCTCTTCATTAAGCATTTCCTCTGAAATGTTAAATTCATAGTAATATTTATAATCATCAATCGCAAATTCTCTTACTAGTAATTCATTGTCCCTGTAAAAAGGATCATCCATTATTCCTGCATTCAGTAGGTCATTAAATACCGAACCTGGTACTTTTGCATCAATCCAATTATCCTTACCAATCCTCTTCATTTTCCAAATTCCATTTAAATCTAGTGTAAACATAATATCCTCCCAATACAATTCAGAGCAGTTACTTTTAGTTTAAAGCAAGCCTACTACCTCTTACTTTAGACCGTAAAGGCAGTTATCCA
>JAQSXG010000037.1 GCA_029256785.1 Neobacillus sp. | reverse complement strand
CAAGAAAGTTGATTCGCTCATTTTGTTACGTTGGCTTAACTTCATATAGAAGTTAAAAATATTGTTTGTTGACGTTCTTGTTTGTTTAGTTTTCAAAGATCAATTTTTCTCAATCGCCAAAAGCGACTTTAATAATATAACATTTCAAGTTGTTTAAGTCAACAACTTTTTTCTTAATAAGTCCGTGTCGCTTGTGACGACTTTTAATATATTACAGTATGCAATCATATAGGTCAATACTTTTTCAAAAAAATAATAAATAAAAATACCGCTGGCTTATCCAGCGGCAGATCGAGTTATAAAACCCATTGTTGAATAGCCACTAATGCAACAAGTCCTGGGATTCCAAGAAAGCCTGAAACAGCTGAAGTGGCAAAATTAATAGGAACATGGAGGCCAAACTGATTGCCTGCAACATTTAAAAAGAATAAAAATAATGCCCCAATTAGTACTTTAATAACAGCTTGGCCTAGAAACCGAGCTGGCTTAAAAGGAGCCCCAAAGAGTAATAAGATAACTATAAGCCCGCCTAAAATCGAAATGACTAAAATGGGTTCCAAAAAAGCTATCCCCTTCCAAATCCTTTTTACTAACAACTTATGTACAAGTTGTCAAAATTAGAACTGGAATTGAGATAGCTTGTTTTGTTATCTTTTAATACTCACATTTCTTTGTTTCGCTTCCTTTAATAGAAAGTAGTACTTAACTTGAGCTATTTTTGTTTGACAAATTGCTTCATCAGAAGCATCAAAACTTCTGTCTAATAATTGCTTTTGTTTTTGCCAATGTTCTTTATTATTATTTAGCTGTGTTAAGAGCTTTTCATCAAACTCTTTACGCAACCAACCTTTACGCCGAAAAAACATAGTCATTCCCCCGGTAGAGTTTATAATACCCTTCGGCCTTCTATTGCTTTTGATAAGGTAACCTCATCTGCATATTCAAGATCCCCACCCACAGGAAGTCCATGGGCAATTCTCGTGACTTTAATTCCTGATGGTTTTAGTAACCGTGAAATATACATTGCGGTCGCCTCACCTTCAATATTAGGATTTGTTGCTAAGATTACTTCTTGCACAGTTTCATCCTGAAGACGTTTTAATAAGTCAGGAATATTAATATCCTCTGGACCAATTCCATCCATTGGTGAAATTGCTCCATGCAATACATGGTATAAACCATTATAATCTTTCATCTTTTCCATAGCGATAACGTCCTTAGGATCTTGAAGGACACAAATAATACTCTTATCTCGGCGCAGGTCTTCACATATATAGCAAGGGTCCTTATCTGTAATATGTCCGCAAACAGTACAAAATGAAAGGTTTCTCTTTGCATTTACAAGCGCTTTTGCAAAATCTAATACGGTATCTTCTTTCATACTTAAGATATGAAAGGCTAAACGAGCGGCCGTTTTTGGCCCAATACCTCGGAGCTTCATAAAGCTATCAATTAACTTAGAAATCGGTTCCGGATAGTGCATTTTTATTTATTCCTTTCTTAGAAAGGGAGATTCATTCCTTTTGTAAATTGCCCCATCGTATTGTTTGTTAAGTCCTCTGCCTTTTTAAGGGCATCATTGGTTGCTGCCAAGACAAGATCCTGAAGCATTTCAATATCATCTGGGTCGACTGCCTCAGGGTTGATTCTAACATCAACAACCTCTTTATGACCGGTGACAACAACAGTAACCATTCCACCGCCTGCTGTTCCTTCAATCTTTTCCTCACCTAGTTTTTCTTGTGCTTCTGCCATCTTTTTTTGCATATTTTGCATTTGCTTCATCATATTTTTCATATTGCCATTTCCGCCACGCATCATTTTCCATTACCTCCAAAATATTAGTCAATAATTTCTACAAATTCAGCACCAAATAGATTTTTCGCTTCAGCTATATGAGGCTCTTCTTCTGGCTTAGAGCCAGATTCCCCCTCATCATTATGCTGATTGCTTAGAAAGCTTTCTCTAATGGATAACCACTGTTCTTCTGGTACACCCAATAGTAGATACTTGTCTCCCGTCAATTCAAGAAGAGCTTGGGAAACTGTTTCGATAAAACGACTATTATCCATAGCCATTTGGCAATGAATTTCATGTTTAAACTTTAAAATAAACGTGTTATCTGAAGCAGCTACTGGTTCTGCTTCATTTAACAAGGCAGCATGCGACTTCATTAATTTTGCCCGCATTTCGCCCCATTTACTTTTTATTTGATTTAAGTTGTTCTTTGTTGCACTCTTTAATACTTCATTTATTTTACCTACTTGAGGTTGGAACCCCTTCCTTGAGCTTCTAGGCGCAGATTTCTGTACCTGTGAGGGGGCTTCTTGTGCTGCTGTTACAGTACCCTGAACTTTTAATTGTTGAATATCTTGTTCTAACTGCTCAATTTTCGAGAGCAGCTGAGTGATTTGTCCTGAGGGAGCTTGTTCTGTTTGCTTTATTTCTGTTTGGCACAACTTAACAATTGCAACTTCTAGGAAAATCCTTGGATGGTTTGTCCAACGCATATCCTGTTGTGTTTTGTTTAGTAAGTCAATGAGTTGATAAATTTGTTCAAATGGGACTTTTTCAGCCATATCACGAAACTCATCGTCTAATAACACTCTTTCAAGTGATTCCTCAAGATTCGGTGCCGTTTTGAAAAGAAGCATATCTCGATAATAAAAAATAAAATCTTCAATAAATCGTGAAGGATCCTTCCCGTGAAACAATAGTTCGTCTAACGCTTCTAAGCCACTTGCAACATCCTTTTCTTCTACTGCCTTTGCAAGTTTGTTTAAAAATCCCTGTGAGACAGCACCTGTTACCGTTAACGCATCCTCTACTGTTACACGGTCCTGGCTGAAGGAAATAGCTTGATCCAAAAGACTTAGGGCATCACGCATACCACCGTCTGCTGCTCTAGCAATCATTTTCAAAGCATCTTCATCACAATCAATTTTCGTTTCCTCTATGATTAATTTCATCCGATTAACGATAGATTGAGCTGTAATTCTTCTAAAGTCAAAGCGTTGACACCGCGAGATGATAGTTAGTGGGATTTTATGAGGCTCTGTTGTCGCCAAGATAAAGATGACATGCTTTGGTGGTTCCTCCAAGGTTTTTAACAAGGCATTAAATGCGCTAATCGAAAGCATATGTACTTCATCAATTATGTAGACCTTGTAGTTAACTGAGGTTGGAGCGAACTTCACTTTATCTAGAACATCTCTCATTTCTTCCACCCGAGAGTTTGATGCAGCATCAAATTCAAGAACATCTGAAATTGTCCCATTTGTTATACCCTTACATGATGGACACTCATTACACGGTTCGAGACTAGGCCCACGTTCACAGTTTACTGCTTTTGCTAATATTTTCGCTGCACTTGTTTTACCTGTTCCTCTTGGCCCAGAGAATAAATAGGCATGGGAAATTTTTTGTTGAAGCAGGGCGTTTTGCAATGTCTTAGTCACATGTTCTTGTCCTACTACATCAATAAATTGCTGAGGACGCCAAACACGATATAAAGCCTGATAAGCCATAAACGATTGCCCCCTTCAAATTTTTTCATCCTTATCATTATAACGTATTTATAATCCTTTTTCCAAAAACGAATGAAAAATGTATATGAAAAAACTCACCCGTTAACGAGGTGAGTTGATTTTAATATAAACTGCCGTGCACCTTCCGTCGACTGACACCCATAGGTGCTACTTAAGCAGTTAGCTCGACCCAGGTAACCCTGCGGCACATGAGAGCGTCCACTTAATGCTGCTTCCTTCCGGACCTGACATGGTTCATGGATTCCCATTGCGCAGGACCCGGGTGTCAACACCACTTACTTAAGGCAAACCCTACAGGATATCAGCCTTGGGAAGGGATTCAGTCTCGCTAGAGCGGATTGCGAGTACAGGGCACCGCTACCTCCCCACCTAGCACGGCAAAGTTGATACCAAATTTTTAGGCGCCACATTTGACGCTTTTTTAGTATACTAATAAACTCAAAAAAAATCAATCATAATCAATTGTAAATTTTTGTAAACTAATCGAACTATTCTATCTTCTTCTTCTTTTTTTCCTCTTTCCTTTTTTCACGTATATTGCGGAAAAAGTCTGACAGGAGTTGGCCGCACTCTGACTCAAGCACTCCCTTTGTTACCTCGCTCTGATGATTAAACCTCTCGTCACCCAGGAGATTCATAAATGTCCCGGCACATCCACCCTTTGGATCTGCTGCACCATATACGACACGTTTAATTCTTGATAAGATAATTGCTCCAGAACACATCGGGCAGGGCTCGAGTGTAACGTAAAGAGTGGCATTCTCTAACCGCCAATTGTTCAATTCCTTACAGGCAGAATCAATGGCTAAAAGTTCGGCGTGGGCAATGGCACTTTGTTTACTTTCCCGTAAATTGTGGGCTTTAGAGATAATTTTACCATCCAATACAATAACCGCACCAATTGGTACCTCATTCAACTCCTCTGCCTTTCTTGCTTCTTTAATGGCTTCTTCCATAAAAAATTCATCTACATTCATTTCTGTATCCATACTTATACCGTTCCCTTCACACTGCTATTTGAAACAGCTATTCCCTTTTTTCATCATTTTAACATGAATATTCTCCCTCATTCATAGAATAGATGTAGTGTATTGGCTTAGGAGGGGAAGCACATGCAAATTCACGTGATTCAAAGGAATGATTCATTAACTTCAATTGCCAGGGCCTATCAGACAACAGTTAATGACCTTATTGAAGCAAATGATATCCCAAATCCAAATCAACTTGTCATTGGGCAATCGCTTGTTATTCCAATCATTGGAAGCTTTTATTATGTACAGCCAGGTGACAGTCTATGGTCTATTGGGCAAAAGGTAGGTGTTCCCTACCAACAAATTGCGACAGTTAACCAAATTTCTGTCAATCAGCCTCTTAATGTAGGATTTCGACTTTATATTCCGCAACGAGCAAAAAGAAATGCAGAATTCAATGCCTATGTCGAGCCACGAGGCACAACGGTCGCTCCTAACCTAGAAACCAGCGCACGTGAAGCAGCACCATACTTAACCTATTTAGCACCTTTCAGCTTCACAGCCCGTCGTGATGGCTCACTAGAAGAACCATTACTAAATAACTTCCCAGCCATAGCTAGGGCCAATCAAAATGTCTTAATGATGGTTATTGATAACCAGGAAAATGACCAATTCAGTGACGAGTTAGGTCGAATATTGTTAAATGACATGACCATACAAAATCGGTTCTTAGATAATGTCGTAGCTACAGCCAAGAAATATGGCTTTAGGGATATTCATTTTGACTTTGAATATTTACGTCCTGCTGACCGTGAAGCCTATAATAACTTTTTAAGGAAAGCAAAAGCAAGATTTCAAAGAGAAGGCTGGCTGTTATCAACTGCTCTGGCTCCAAAAACAAGTGCCAATCAAAAGGGAAAATGGTATGAAGGACATGATTATAAAGCACATGGGGAAATTGTCGACTTTGTTGTGATCATGACCTATGAATGGGGGTATAGCGGCGGACCTGCAATGGCTGTATCTCCGATAGACCAAGTCCGTAGAGTATTAGAATATGCCAGAACAGAAATGCCTTCAAATAAAATTATGATGGGGCAAAACCTATATGGCTATGACTGGACCTTGCCATTTGTCCAAGGCTCTGTTGCTAAAGCCGTCAGTCCACAGCAAGCCATTCTTCTAGCTGCCCAAAACAATGTAGCAATCCAATATGACTCTAAAGCACAAGCACCTTTCTTCAAATACACAGATGATAGTGGCAAACAACATGAGGTTTGGTTTGAGGATGCACGCTCTATCCAAGCAAAGTTCAACTTAATAAAAGAGTTAAACCTCAGAGGAATGAGTTATTGGAAACTCGGTCTAGCCTTCCCTCAAAACTGGCTGTTAATTACAGAAAACTTTAATGTAACCAAACGAGCCTAAAAATATTTTTATTAGAAAACTGCCGCCATTCGGCAGTTTTTTCATATATTCGTCATGAAAATTATTACTTCTACATTTTCCATATCCCTTCCTTTGCCGATTATGATAAAATAATCTTTGTGTCATCAAAAGCCGAGGGAAAACTCCTCAAGGCTAGACAAAAAATGATAAAGGGAATGAGCCTTTATTACTCGTTAAATATAGAAATTGCAGGCAGTTGGAGAAGGAGGACATGCAATGGGGTACACACCCTTTATTACCGTTGAAGGGCCGATTGGTGTAGGCAAGACATCTCTCGCAAAAGCCATATCAGATCATTTCAATTTTGCACTATTAAGAGAGATTGTTGATGAAAATCCATTTTTAGGAAAATTTTATGACAACATAGAGGAATGGAGTTTCCAAACGGAAATGTTTTTTCTCTGCAATCGCTATAAGCAATTAGGGGATATTAATACACATTACCTTAGCAAAAATAAGTCAGTTGTCGCTGATTATCATATCTTGAAGAATTTAATATTTGCACAGCGCTCATTAAGTTCAGACGAGTACGATAAATATTACAAGATATATCAACTCCTTACCGTTGATATGCCACGGCCAAATGTCATTATTTATCTTAATGCAAGTCTTGATACGCTTCTAACGCGGATAAAATTAAGAGGTCGAGAAGTGGAGAAAAATATTAGCCCTCTCTACCTAGAACAACTATCACTTGACTATGAGCAAACAATAACGGAATTTGAGCGTACACACCCAGAAATACCTGTTCTTCGCTTTAACGGTGATGAATTAGACTTTGTGAAAAATGATGAGGATTTAGAATTTATAATTAAAAAGCTTACACACTCGTTGAAGAACAACAGTACGACAAACACGATATAGAAATTGGGGGATGTTAGTGAGTATCGTTATTGGTGGGATGATTGGTTTAGGAAAAACAAGTGTAGCGGACACATTGAATGCACACTTTCAAAGAAAAGGAATCGAAAGTAAAGTATTTTATGAAGCAGTTGATGATAATCCGATTCTTCCGCTTTATTATGAATTGACTCCGGAAGAATTAGACGCAAGGAGAATTCCTTTTCTACTTCAGTTATTTTTCTTAAATAAACGCTTTAAAACGGTGAAAGATTGTGTTAGTTGGAAAGAGCCTATCTACACAATTCAAGATCGTTCCATTTATGAGGATTGGTATTTTGCTTATGTAAATAAAAATTTAGGCAGAATTTCTGAACTTGAATTTAAAATTTATGAAGATCTCGTTGAAAACATGATGGAAGAACTAAATGAACTCCCAAAAAAGGCACCAGACTTAATGGTTTATTTGAAAGGATCCTTTGATACTGTCATTGATCGCATCATGGCTCGTGGTAGGAGCTTTGAAATTAACCCTGAGCTGAAGGAATATTACTTCGAAGTCTGGAAGGGTTATGACGAGTGGGTAATCAGAAATTATAATGCTAGTGAAGTATTAATTATTGATATGGATTACACAGATGTTGTAAAGAGGCCAGAGGATGCTATTAGAGTTTGTAATGAAGTAGATGAAAGATTGCGTGATATTTTAAATATAGAAAAAGCACATATTGGCTAATGCCAGTATGTGCTTTTTTTTAGCTGTTAAACTGTCGATTGGATCTAAGGGAACTAGGAATTTAAAATACAAAAAACCCACTACAATTTCTTGTAGTGGGCTTATCTCCAGTTTTATGCGCATGTCATTTTTGGTTAAAATGGAGGAGGAAGAGGGATTCGAACCCCCGCGCGGTATGACCCGCCTGTCGGTTTTCAAGACCGATCCCTTCAGCCAGACTTGGGTATTCCTCCGTATCGACAAGAAATAGAATATCATATATCTATTTCTCTGTCAACACATGAAAAAAACTTTTTTAAAATTTTCTTCAACTTATCTTTATTATGGCTTAATTACTTCTTTATTACCCATATAAGGACGCAAAACTTTTGGAATAACCACTGTTCCGTCAGCTTGTTGATAATTCTCTAAGATTGCAGCGACAGTTCGGCCGACTGCGAGGCCAGAGCCATTCAATGTGTGAACGTGTTCTGGTTTTGCCTTTGGATCACGTCGGAAGCGAATATTAGCACGACGAGCCTGGAAGGCCTCAAAATTACTACATGAAGAGATTTCACGATAGGTACCATAGCTAGGGATCCAGACTTCTATATCGTATTTTTTAGCAGCCGTAAAGCCTAAGTCGCCTGTACACATGCTTAACACGCGATAAGGAAGCTCTAGTAACTGTAAGACCTTCTCTGCATCATTTGTCAGCTTTTCTAGCTCCTCATAAGAATCCTCTGGTTTCACAAATTTCACTAGTTCAACTTTATTAAACTGATGCTGACGAATGAGTCCTCTCGTATCACGTCCAGCAGAACCCGCTTCAGAACGGAAACATGCACTGTACGCTGCAAACCGGATTGGAAGGTCCTCACCTTTTAAAATTTCATCACGATGGAAATTAGTGACAGGTACCTCTGCGGTTGGTACTAAGAAGTAATCCTCGCTTTCAATTAAGAAGGCATCTTCTTCAAATTTTGGCAGTTGCCCTGTTCCCGTCATGCTAGCGCGGTTAACCAAGTATGGCGGTAATATTTCAGTATAGCCATGTTCATCAACGTGAAGGTCTAACATAAAGTTCATTAATGCCCGCTCTAAACGAGCACCAAGTCCTTTATAAAAAACAAAGCGACTTCCAGTAACTTTGCCCGCACGTTCAAAGTCGAGAATTCCTAAATGGTCTGCGACATCCCAATGCGGCTTTGCTTCAAACTCAAAATCAGGAACCTTTCCCCATTGTCTGATTTCAACATTCTCATCCTCTGTCTCGCCAATTGGAACACTTTCATGAGGAATATTAGGAATACTCAAAAGCAAAAGCTCTAGTGTTTCTTCAACACTGCGCAACTCCTCATCCAATACTTTAATTTTATCGCCAACCTCACGCATCTCCGTGATAAGATGATCAGCATCTACTTTCTCTCGCTTTAATGCTGCAACCTGTTGTGAAACCTCATTCCGTTTACTTTTCAATTGCTCTGCTTCAACGATTAACTCACGTCGGCGCTGATCCAGATCCTCAAATTTACCAAGGTCCGTTAAGTCCTCACCACGATATTTTAGTTTCTCTTTTACCTCTGCAAAATTGGCTCTCAAAACTTTAATATCTAACATATGTACCGCTCCTTCATGAAAATGATTTTAGTTTTAAAGCATTTACAGGTACTAAAAAGACAAAAAACTCCCGCCCCTAAAAACAGGGACGAGAGTTACCCGCGTTACCACCCTGGTTGACAGCACAAACACTGTCCACCTCGAAAAAATTTTAACGGTTTCTACCGAAAGTACTTACTGACCCTATTAGGGCGTTGGGCACCTTGCTCGAGGAGGGATTCACAAGCTTCAACCACCGATTCACACCAACCATCGGCTCTCTAAAGGATGAAATTCCTGATACTAGTTCCTCTCATTGCTTTTGCACTATTTGTCTAGCTTCAGCGCCCAGCAGCTAGTGTACTTCGATAAACGGGCACTTCAGCTTTTCTTATTTTTTCTTAATTTACTATAATTATGAACCAAATGCAACCTAATTATTCAAGATGTGTCTTTTTTGATTCCTTTACCATCTCAACAAAGTAAGCCGTAATGCGATGGTCATCTGTTAATTCGGGATGGAAGGAGCAACCAAGAAACTGACCTTCACGTGCAGCAACGATACGCTCATTATGTTTAGCAAGCACTTCCACCTCTGCACCCGCTTCGACAATATGAGGTGCACGGATAAATACAGCAGGGAAACTGTCAGCCACATCTTTAATTGCAAGGTCGGCCTCAAAGCTGTCTCGTTGTCTTCCAAAAGAATTGCGTTCGACCGTAATGTCCATGACACCAATATGCGGCTCATTATAATCAACAATATTGTTTGCCAATAGAATGAGGCCAGCACATGTACCAAACATCGGTTTTCCTTCAGCGGCAAAGTTCTTTAAAGCATCCATAAAATCATACTTATCGATTAAACGCCTCATGGTTGTGCTTTCACCGCCAGGTAGGATCAGGCCATCCACCTCTTTTAATTCTTCTATTCTTTTAATAGCTACAGCCTCTACTCCGCATTCTTCTAACGACTGAATATGCTCGCGGACTGCACCCTGTAAGGCGAGAACTCCAACTTTCACCATAATACTCTCCTTACCAACCACGGTCCTGCATACGTGAACCCGGCGCAATAGCAGAGATTTCAATGCCCTTCATTGGTGCACCAAGATTTTTGGAAAGCTCTGCAATTAATTTATAATCCTGATAATGTGTTGTTGCTTCAACAATTGCTCTAGCAAATTTATAAGGATTATCAGATTTGAAAACCCCAGAACCAACAAATACACCGTCAGCTCCTAACTGCATCATAAGTGCCGCATCAGAAGGTGTCGCGACACCGCCAGCAGCAAAGTTTACAACCGGAAGTTTACCTAGTCGTTTAATTTCAAGAAGAATTTCATAAGGAGCTCCTAATAGCTTCGCCTCCGTCATCAATTCATCTTCATTCATCGCTACTACTTTACGAACCTGTGCATTTACCTTACGAATATGTCTTACCGCTTCTACGATATTCCCTGTTCCTGGTTCACCTTTTGTACGGAGCATTGAAGCTCCTTCACCAATTCTTCGTGCAGCTTCACCAAGGTCACGGCAGCCACAAACAAATGGAACAGTATAATCCCTTTTATTTAAATGGAATTCTTCATCAGCAGGTGTTAGAACTTCACTTTCATCAATGTAGTCCACACCCATCGCTTCCAACACACGCGCCTCAACGATATGACCAATTCTCCCTTTAGCCATAACTGGGATAGAAACAGCATTCATTACCTCTTCAATCAGTCTAGGGTCAGCCATCCTAGCTACTCCACCCGCTGCACGAATATCAGAAGGTACTCGTTCTAATGCCATTACTGCAACCGCACCAGCTTCTTCAGCAATTTTTGCCTGTTCCCCATTGACAACATCCATTATGACGCCGCCTTTTTGCATTTCTGCCATTCCGCGTTTAACTCGATCTGTGCCTGTTTTCATTCTTTTTCCCCCTAGTCATTTCCACTCTTATAAATATAAAGTTATTTACATTTTTAGGAATTCACCCAATTTAGTGAAAAATTCGACTGTTCCCATAGAATTATTAAAGCAACAAAAAAGAGCTCCTGTCAAGACAAGAACTCCCTGTTAATTATTCCCTTAGAACCAACCTTTTACGGTTGAAGAAATTCCGCCCCAAAGATCTCCAAAGAAATGGCCGATTCCTCTCATCATAAGCACAAACCAATTAGACCTTTCAACATCTTCAGCTGCGATAACATCCACACGCATTTTCTTTTGCCCTTCTTCACTTACAAAACCAAGGTTTTCATCGTTTTTAGCTTCTATTGTTACATAGCCAACTTTATCACCTTTTTTTACCGGGGCTGTCAGTTCGCCATTTTTATTTATTTTCTCTTTATCCAATACTAATACGGGTTGGTAATTTCCTTCCTCCCCATTCGCTACCACTAAATCAACTGCTTCTTTTGTATATATTTTAACCTGTTTTTCTTTACCCTTGATTACTGGCACACTCTTATTTCCTTTAACTTGAAAATGCTTTGGGACAATTTCCTTTTTAGCAAAATTGTTAAAGGCATAATCCATAATTTTTCTTGTTTCAATAAAACGTTGACTTTGAGACGAGGTATTCATAACAACGGAAATAAATCTTTGTCCATTTCTTTCAGCCGTTCCGGTAAAGTTAAATCCTGCAAAAAGAGTTGAACCTGTTTTTAACCCATCCATGCCTTCATAAACAAATTGTTGATAATTAGGATATTTCGCAAGACCCTCATATCCTTCTAGAGACCAATTCCAATTGTCCATAACGAATTCATCTCTCGTACCTTCTGCAAAAATCGCTTCAGGGATACTAGACGTCTCTAATACCTCAGGGAAATCCTTTATAAGATGGAAGGCCAATGAAGCCACGTCGTTCGCTGACATTACATTTTCTTCATCAGGGTCACCAACGATTTCAGGAAAGTGCTTTAGCATTTCGCGATTATTTAAACCTGTTGAGTTTACAAACTTATATTGTTCCATTCCAAGTTCTTTTGCTTTTTCATTCATCATTTTAACGAAATTTGCTTCAGTTCCAGCAATAACCTCAGCAATCGCAATGGTCGCAGCGTTTGCTGATTCAATAGCCATTGCAGCATACAGGTCTTTTACTGAATAACTTTCATCCACACGCAAATAAACATTACTTAATTCTTCATCGTGAGACATTTTTGAAAGTTCAGGGGAAATTAAGTACTTTTGATCCCACTTTACCTTTCCTTCTTTTATTGCCTCTAACGTAATATATTCTGTCATCATTTTTGTCATACTAGCGATGCCTAGCACCGTTTTTGAATTCTCTTCATAAAGGATTTTACCAGTCTCTGCATCAACGAGGATAGCAGCAGACGCATTTATATCAATAGGCTCTGCAGCGCTTGCTGGGTTCTGAATACTTCCCATCATCAGTAAAAACACTAATAAACTAACTAGATATTTTCGCTTAAAACATTTCTTCACTCTTAGCCCTCCAAGTCTTTTTTACACCCTCGTTATTTTAACATAGTTCTAATCTATAGAATAGACATAGTATCTACCTATTTTTACATTTGCACATAGGATTTTTGACATATTATTTAAATTCCTGCCATTTTTCTTTCATAAAAAAAGACTGTCTAACACGAGGTTAGCAGCCTTTTTTTATTGGCTTAGGATAGAGAATAATTAGGTGCCTCTTTGGTAATCTGTACATCATGTGGGTGACTTTCACGTAACCCAGCACCCGTCATTCGGATAAACTGAGCCTGATTTCGTAACGCTTCTAAATCTTTTGTTCCACAATACCCCATGCCTGCACGTAATCCACCAATTAATTGATAAATTGTTTCTGCCAACGGCCCTTTATATGGCAAGCGACCTTCAATTCCTTCTGGGACAAACTTTTTATTATCTTCTTGGAAATAACGATCCTTTGACCCTTTTTCCATCGCAGCAACTGAGCCCATGCCACGATAAACCTTAAAGCGTCTTCCTTGGAAGATTTCCGTTTCTCCTGGACTTTCTGATACGCCCGCAAGAAGACTACCTAGCATAACAGCATGCCCGCCGGCTGCCAACGCCTTAACAATATCTCCTGAGTATTTAATCCCACCATCGGCAATAATGGCTTTACCATGTTTACGAGCTTCTGTAGCGCAATCATAGACTGCTGTTACTTGCGGTACACCTACACCAGCCACGACTCTGGTTGTACAAATCGATCCAGGGCCAATTCCTACCTTGACACAATCCGCACCTGCTTCGATTAATTCCCTTGTTGCCTCTGCTGTAGCCACATTACCAGCAATAATAGTCAAATCAGGATAGTGCGTTCTTATTTCACTTACCGTATCCAGTACGCCTCTTGAATGTCCATGTGCAGTATCAACGACAATGACATCTACATTAGCCTTTACAAGCTTCTCAACGCGGAGCATCGTATCCTTTGTTACCCCGACTGCAGCACCTGCTAACAAACGCCCTTGTTTGTCCTTAGCAGAGTTTGGAAACTCAATGACCTTTTCAATATCCTTAATAGTAATTAATCCCTTTAATACACCATTATTATCTACAAGTGGAAGTTTTTCAATTTTATGCTTTTGAAGGATTTCCTCTGCCTCTTTTAATGTCGTTCCTACTGAAGCAGTAATTAAACTTTCTTTCGTCATAACATCAGAAATTTTAAAAGAATAGTCTTGAATAAAGCGGAGGTCTCTATTGGTGATGATCCCCACAAGCTTTTGTTCATCAAGATTATTTACAATTGGCACCCCTGAAATACGATATTTACCCATGAGATGCTCTGCATCATAAACTTGATGCTCAGGTGTAAGGAAAAATGGGTCAGTGATAACACCACTCTCAGATCTTTTCACCTTTTCTACCTGTTCAGCCTGTTGCTCAATGGTCATATTCTTATGAATGATTCCTAGTCCACCCTGTCGTGCCATTGAGATTGCCATTTCAGCTTCAGTCACTGTATCCATGCCTGCACTGATAATAGGTATATTTAACTTTACATTCTCCGATAATTCTACTTGCAAACTTACATCACGCGGCAAAACTTCAGACTTACCAGGGATCAATAATACATCATCAAACGTTAAACCTTCTTTTAAAAATTTGCTCTCCCACATTTTCAATTGGCCTCCAGGAAAAATTTTTTTAATTGTAGGTTATCAATTGGACAAAATACTGTCAAGGATGAATATTTTATCTAACTTTTCTAAAAAAGAGGGGAACTATTGTGCCTATTCAATTTACAGGCTGGAAAAGCTATGCAAGTTTTTTTTCTGCAGACTACTGCCAGCGATATTTGTATAACAATTATAAAAAGTTAAACCTTGATAATCCAGAACAAAAAAGCTATGAAAACTGTTATGCTTTCCTCTACTATCTTGAGCATGGCCAAATTTATTATGAGCAGGCAGAGCAATCACCTCTTATTTTAAAACCAATACTTCTATTTTATGGTTTTGTACACTTAATAAAGGCGTGCATTCTTTCTATTGATCCAAATTACCCAGAAACCACCTCCGTTTTAGCACATGGTGTTTCAACAAGGAAACGGAAAAAGCAAAATTACCAATTCTTTCAGGATGAAGTCAAGTTTCAAAAAAACGGGCTATTTCCCTTTATCTCTGAAAGGCTTTTCCAAATGAAACAACTAGAAGGCGATAAGGCAGCAATGGATGTATTACTCCAACTTGTCCCTGAATTAGATGACTTATTTTTTTTAGTTGAGGGTAAGAATACTTTTATACAAATAAATACTCATCAGGATCATATGGCAGTACCAGAAAGTATATTGGATCACTATCATATGACGGAAGCAAGATTTAAGGAGTTTATAGCTTCCAAATCTAAGCAGCAGATAGAATTTCTAAATAATGGACTAGCTTTTCAATTAGCACCACAATCACAAAAGTCTTGTTCACCTATCAAATATAATCTTGAAACGAATTCCTATGTACTGCCTCTTAAGAAGGATGAATTCTTTCTCTTCCCTGAGTTATTGATACATTATTTATTGCTTTATAACTTAAGTATGATTGCTAGGTATGAAACGGAATGGTGGAGTGAGTTGATCAAAATGATGCCGAATAAGGACTTTCCCTTTATTAAATCTTTCTTAGATATTACTCTAAAAAAGGGACCTTACCTAGTTTATGAATTCTTAATGAATAATTGATAGTAATCTCCTTAGATGGAGAACAAGGTTGACCCTGCGGCTTTATGGCGTACTGAATAGTTGCTGTAGGGTTAGCCTCGCGGTGTGACACAACATGCCTTTAAAGTGCATCCTCGGTCATCAAACGATATCTCCCATTTTCCAAACAATACAAAAAAGGGCAACCCTCACAGGTTGTCCTTTGTTTTGCCTGGCAACGTCCTACTCTCACAGGGGCGCCTGCCCCAACTACCATCGGCGCTGAGAAGCTTAACTTCCGTGTTCGGTATGGGAACGGG
>JAQSXG010000572.1 GCA_029256785.1 Neobacillus sp. | reverse complement strand
CGCCAAGACATACCTCAAAAAAGACCGATATCGCTGATGAATCGCTAATCGGTACACGTACGCACCGTTTTCCAAACTTGGCATTTGGCAATTTGCTTTTCAGCGCACGAATCTGTTCTTCATCAGACGTGTGGAAGGTAAAGTGATCTCTAGCTGCTAGAAAAGCGATGTATCTGCCATCATTAAAATATGTCGGCATCCGGCAAAATGTCGTTTCATCCCAATCTGAACAATGGGTACGCATATAAGTCACCATCGCTCTTAACCACATCTTTTGTTCCTTGCCGTAACGATAAAGATACTCTAGCCGTTTCAAATATTCATTAAGCGGTTTCATTTTTTCACCATCCAAATCAAAGGTTTGTATGTTTAGAATTGATAAAATTTACCTTTTTTATACACCGCTCAGAAAATCATGAACCAAAAAAGCATCAATTGAAGTTCTCTATATCGCTGATATAGAAATTCATGTACTATTGCTTTGAAAGCTATCCGCCTCGGATGCATCGAGTATTGTGAATGGTCGGTCCTAGCCATGCAACGACATTGTACGATTATGAGGAATTCATAGAAGCACAACCGTCGTTGCCTACATTTACGATTTGAAAAAATAAAATGGATCGCACAAGAAAAAAAGCCATTCTTGTCCCAAAAGGGATAGGAATGGCTTAACTGTTGAAAAAGTTTGGAGGCGGACTTGGTCCTATTTATTGCGAAGTCGGTCCTATTCATAAAAAATGTTGATCCTGTTAAATAGTACTCTTTTATAAGAACCTTTTATTCACGTTCTAAAATATATCTCCGCTTATAAAATCCAAATTTTTGATAAAAGTCTAATGCACGCTCATTCCCTTCACTGACACCGATGACGATGGTTTGCGCCTGATGATTTTCCAACCACGTAATTGATCGATTGATGAGCTCCGCTCCTAGCCCATATTTACGATATTCCTTTTCAATGAATAAAGAATCAATTTCCCCCTGTTTCTCCTTGTTTACGGTACAAATACAATAGCCAACATAGGCATTATTTGTTTGATCAACAATTAAATTGATGGTGACATCACAGGCCTCTTTTAGCAAATTTTGTTTTCGCTTTTCAAAAGTGAGCTGCTCAAATTTATGTGAAAAATGTGTTGAACTTTTTTTATGGTGTTCATTTAGTTTCGCCCATAAAGGCTCTACATCATCAAGCAACTCAGTTCCACCACTAATAATTTCTACTTGTTTCATCGTATATTCCTCACAATCATAAAAGAAAATAGTCACTAATCTTATTTAGAATTGAACACTCAGCCTTTGAAAATGATGGATGCCTGTACCAAATCTAACCAGATTATGATTAATTAGAAAATCAGCATCTTCTCCCGCTTCGTGCAAAATAGATGAATCCAGACCAAGTTCGTTATGTCCACCAAAAACTTTTGAAACTTCTTTTTCCAGATCTGCGACTTTCTTAAAAGACTGTACCAAATCGTTCGGAATTGTAGAAGGATAGAAGGCATAAATTGGTGTTTCTGTATAGATTAAATCGCCAGTGAACAGGTAACCGGTTGATTCATCGTAAAAGCATACATGACCAGGTGAGTGTCCCGGTGTGTCAATTACTTTAAGCTTTCTTCCACCAAGTTCAAAGACATCCTTGTCCTGAAACAGACCAGTGGGTTTTCCTTTAAATAGGTTATAGTTTTCAGGTTGAACTGATGGAGGGAGTGGTTTTGTTATATCTCTAAAAACGTCTTTACGGATCTGCTCAATTGATAAACCCGGAATTCCATTTTCTAGCCAATCTTTTTCTTTCGTATGTACATATATTTTATTGATCAATCCATGGCTGCCAATATGATCCCAGTGAACATGAGTGGTTAATATGATAACCGGGAGTTTTGTCAGTTGGTCAACAACAGAGCGTAAATTACCTATACCCAATCCTGTATCAATTAGCGCTGCTCGTTCATGACCGATTAAAAGGTAAGAGTGGACATGCTCCCAGTGTCCGTATTCACTGATTGCAAATGTTTGGCTATCAATCTTCTCATCGGTAATCCAGTCTATATTTGACATATGATCACTCTTTTTATTGGTAGATTCTTTTTTATTTTGACGTATCCATCTACTTCAAAGTAAAGACGAACTGTGCAGTAAAAATTAAATTGCCATCAACTCCTTTAGAGAACTTATCATTTTTCTTTGACCGTATTCTTTTATGGTACTTGTTCTGTTTATTAAGACTGAATATATACCCATACTATTTGCTCCTAAAATATCTTTTTGTTCATCGCCTACAAATACCATTTCGTTTGCTGCCACATCCAGATTGTTTAATAAATCTGAATAACCCTGTTTGTTTGGCTTCCTAAAGCCAACGTCAACTGAGGTCAGCAATACATCGATATATCCCTTAAAAGCTTCAATATCATTTAAAACATAATCCCTATCCATCCCATAGGGTACATCCGTTAAAATGCCAATCCTTACTCCTTGTTTCTTTAAATTTTCTAAGGTTATGACTGTATCATCGTATAGGTGTGATGTTCGTTGAAAATAGGAATAAAAAGCCTTTTTAATTTTGCTCAAATAGCTATCCTTGTTCAAATTCCATGCTTCCAGCATTTCAGAGAATATTTGGTTTGATGATACTTCAACTTCCCTATAATTCATCCGTGTATTATACTTTGATAGTATCTCTTCTCCTATTCCAATCATATTATTATTAGGAATACAATCACAGCTGATCAGAACATCTTTGAGAGCTTCTTTATACAAACTTTTCCAACTTTGTGGAACATTTTCGTATTTAATAAGAGTACTTCCCAAGTCGAATCCTATCGCTTTCATATTTTTTGCTCCGATTCAAGTTATTTTCTGAGTACACTTTTGGCATTATCCGTTACTGCGTAGCAAAGACGTACTGCGTGTTATTTGATATCAACTGGGTGAATCAATTTTTTTAACAGAGCGATCAAGAATTTGAATTACTTTTACGCCATAATAAATTTTCTAATGAATCAATCACTGAGCCCCAGGCCGATGACAATGGATCAATAATCTTAAAGTGTTCCGCCTTTGGAAGCATTACCAATTTGACTTTATCCCCTTGTTCAATAGCTTTGCGATGATACTCAACACTCAACTCGACTGGAACATCACAGTCAAGATTACCATGAACTAAAATTTGCTCGATGTTCAAGGGTAACAATTCAATAGGTGAAGCTAAGCGATAACGATCAGGTACTTCTTGCGGTGTTCCACCAATAAAAGATGCTACTGGACTACTAATCTCTTTATCGAAATGAATTTCCCACATCCTCTGCAAATCCGAAACCCCTGCCAAGCTTATTACACCCTGAATAGGTATCAGCAAAGG
>JAQSXG010000036.1 GCA_029256785.1 Neobacillus sp. | reverse complement strand
CTATCCCAACAAATGAAAGCACATATGAAAAATATTCCTTTTCGTGATGAATTAAATCTTGTTCATAAGAGACTTGATTTTCAGTTAAACAAGATTTCGAAGAATGAAGAGGCCATTCTTATTTATAGCAGTTCAAATACTTGATTGTATGTACAATAGAAAGAGACCCAGTCATTTTACAATGTCTGGGTCATTTCAAACTAAGAGGCAGATTTATAAGCGTAATTCACTTTATTTTTACCAATATATTTTAAACCGATAATAAAGCGGGTAGTGAAAATGATTGCTGAAATAATGATAAAAATTGCGCAAATTGCACCAACTTGATCAGATCCTGTCCATGCTGGTAAATGCTCAGCCCATCTTCTTGGTGCACTGATTTTTCCAGCATAAAGGAATGAACCTGCTAATCCGGTAAAGAAGGTAAAATAGGTAAAAATAGCATATTTATCAAAACCATTTTGCTTTTGTGTTCCTTCAGTGTTATTAAAATAATACATAAAACCAAAAATCATTGCCACAACGCCCATCCCCATATATGTATGGAAGTGACCTGGAACCCATTTGGTATTATGCATCACATGGTTAACGGCAATGGTTGCATCAATAATTGCTGGAACCGCACCTGCAACCCAGCCAAACATCGCTAAGAACATCATACTGGAGGAAAAATCCCATTTAATGGCCGATTTGAACACGATCATTAATGCTCCATATGCAGTAACTACCATAACAGGTAGACCATTAGCGTAAGAAAAAATTTGACCGACAATTAACATCCATTTCGGTACAGCAAAATCCATTAGAAGGTGATGTGTATAAATCATTAAGGTAAAGATTGTTGATGCATTCCAAGCAATTAAAAACACTTTATTTGATTTCCAAGGGCGTCCAGTATATTGTGACAAAATTTCATAAACGGCTATAACTGCCATATAAATGGTGCAGTTTGCAAAAATATGTCCAAAAGCGTATGTTAAATGTTTGGCTAGCATGGGATCAATCGTGATAATTGGATTGATGATATTTAGGATGGAAGCAACCAAAACATAAGCGCCAGCCAGGATTGCAATAGAATTCGTGATGATAACCATTGTTGTTGCAACAGCAGCGGGTGGTGGACCGTATTCTTTATTCCCTCTAAAAATTTGATCCCAGCCAAGTGTCTTACCTAACCCGCCATACTCTTTGATTAGCCTAGCGGCCAAGTAAAAATACATGACTAAATAGCCTATGCCTAATATCAGCATTCCAAATAAGAATAATAAGGCACCAGTTTTACCATAAAGACCTGCTGAGTATGCTGGAAGAGGAAAAAGAAACGTCCAGCCATCTGAAAAATGAAATCCGAAAATGGCGATAAGAATCAAAACAACACCAATTAATGATAAAAGTAGATTAGCATAAAATACCTTCGCATTTAAGTCGATATGTTTAGAAAGGTAATACCACATGATGGCACTACCACCCAAGGCAGCTATGCCAATCATTCCTGTACCATGAATCGTCATCAATTTATAGAAAAACTGCGGAGTAATCTGAATCACATTTCCTTGATTCAACAACATGATAACACCGAAGATCATCATTAAGACAAGGACAACAGAGGTAATCATCAGAGCAAATGCAACGCCTTTGTTTGTTCTGGTTTGAGCGCTACTTATCATGGTTCATTTCCCCCTCTGGTTGTACAACTATTTCCTTGATCATGACATGATGACCAACACTACAGTACTCTAAGCATAAAATTTTATACGTACCTG
This sequence comes from Neobacillus sp., assembly GCA_029256785.1. Lineage (GTDB taxonomy): Bacteria > Bacillota > Bacilli > Bacillales > Cytobacillaceae > Neobacillus. Next base: position 13,862 of record JAQSXG010000036.1, on the reverse strand, counting down.
GTTTGTCAAATGTGATTGTAAGGGTATTGGTGTATTCAGGCATGGCCTGTGTTTGAGCAATTAGCTGCAAATTTTCATCATATATCCCAAATCCATGAGTAACATCTTGACTCGTCACGCGAAAGTTAACTTGTTCACCGACAGTGAAATTTTCATCACTTAATTGCCAAGCATATTGAAGTCCAGTCACATCGACAACCTTGCCGTTACCTTGTGCATTTGCATGTTGGTTATGGTAAGGAAGACGTGTAAGTGACATGGCCGTTGCAAATCCCATGGCAGCGACTAGTCCAATAAACCAAAATTTGCGAATTTTGTAACCCTGCTCTTGAATGGGTCCATACTCTTTAAGTTTCCTAGATTCTCCGTAAACAATGGCAAATGCCAGAGCTAGCAGAAATACGAGAAATAATGTCGCGTACCAGGCAATTGATTGGTACATGTGAATCCCCCCTATAAATAAATTATCAAACAAGTAATCCCCCAACCACTTGCTTAATTCCAGTTACCATTTTAGACTCATTTGAATGAAAAAAATGTGAAATATATCATGTTTACTGTGAAATTTATAGATTTTTACCATTTTCATCGTAAAAAAGTTTATATTTCGACCCCCATACTAGCGAACTGGTTTCCGAATCATTTAGTAAGAAAAAAAAGTAACTTAGGAGGTTGGATATGAGTAAACTAATTGATATTGATAAACTGCTAGAAAAGACAGCAAATCTAACATCTGAGGAAAACAACTACCACATGAAGCAAATTGAAATTGACCAGATACTTGAAAAAACTACTGACTGGTAAAACTAAATATACATACAAATGATTCTCCAGAGCCTTCTAGTAAATTAGAAGGCTATTTTTTTTGAAATAGATTAAATAAAAAAATTTGTCGCTTTAAAGCGAAAAAATATTTGAGTGATTTCTATTGACTTTTAGTAGCAAAAAATACTAGAATAACTTTTATAATATAATAAATTTTTAGAAAATTTAGAAAAGGTAAAGAGGGGGATAATAGGATGAAAAAGAAAGTTCAAGTTCTTTCGATTGCATTAGCAGGGATGCTTATGCTGGCAGGCTGTGGTAGCAATGAAAAATCTAGTGGGTCGAAAGAGGAAAATGGAGATAAGGTATTCACCATTGGGATTTCACAGTTTGTTACTCATGATTCTTTAGATAACGCAACAAAAGGATTTAAACAGGCATTAAAGGACAAAGGCATCGAGGTTAAGTATGATGAACAAAACGCAGAAGGTGACATGAACAATATTCATACCATTGCTAAGAACTTTGTTGGGGATAAAGTAGATTTGATTTTCGCTAATGCTACCCCAAGTGCAACAGCAGCTTTAAATGCAACAAAGGAAATTCCGATTATCTTTACATCCGTTACTGATCCGGTTGTGGCAGAATTGGTGGAGGCACTTGACAAACCAGGGGAAAATATTACAGGGACGACTGATAATCATCCTGAAGGGACGGCTAAAACAATAAACTTCATGATCGATGAAGTGAATGCTAAGGAAATTGGAGTCATTTATAACTCCGGTGAACCAAATTCAATCGTTCAAGTGAAGGAAGTGAAGAAGTTAGCTGAAGCGAAGGGTGCAAAGCTTGTGGAAGTATCTGTCTCTACATCTGCAGAGGTGAAGCAGGCAGCAGAATCATTAGTTGGTAGAGTTGATTCCATTTATATTCCAACAGATAATACCGTTGTTTCGGCGCTAGAATCAGTTATTTCTGTTGCAAACAGCAAAAAGATTCCACTTTTTGTTGGTGAACTTGATTCAATGAAAAAAGGTGCTATTGCTGCTAGCGGTTTTGAATATTTTGATCTTGGATATCAATCAGGTTTAATGGCAGTAGAAATCTTAAAGGGTAATAAGAAAGCCTCTGAAATGCCAGTCGAATTACCAAAAAGTTTAACGCTTATGATTAATAAAAAGGCGGCAGAAACACAGGGTGTAGAAGTAAAAGAAGAATGGAAAGAGCTAGGAGAGTTTTATGAAGGTGAATAAATGACGATAGACAATTTTGGAGTCAATCATTTGGTTGACTCCTTGTATACATAAAAATGGGTAAATAACATGGTAAGAATAATAAATGACAAAAGAAAGGATGATCTCTATGTTTACAGCCATATTTGGATCATTTGAAGCAGGTATCATCTACGCAATTATGGCACTGGGCGTCTATCTTTCCTTTCGTATATTAGATTTTCCTGATTTAACGGTTGATGGAAGTTTTGTTACAGGTGCGGCAATTTCAGCAATAATGATTGCCAATGGTGCCAATCCGTTTTTAGCAACAATCATGGCCCTTGTTGCTGGGTTTTTGGCGGGATGTATGACCGGATTACTTCATACGTTTGGAAAGATCAATAATTTATTATCAGGAATTTTAATGATGATTGCCCTTTATTCTATTAATCTAAGAATAATGGGGAAGTCAACCGTTCCGTTATTAAATGATGACACAGCCTTCACGTCAATTGGTGCATTTTTTGAAAGTGCGGGGATTGATTCATTTTTTAATAACCTTTTAGTAATGGTCGGACTGGGTGATAGTTTGCCTGATACATGGGGAATTCTCCTCGTAATGATCATCGTAACCTTCGTAATTAAATGGTTAACTGATTTGTTTTTGCAAACCGAAATTGGTCTCGCTGTTAGAGCAACAGGGGATAATAAGCGGATGATTCGAAGTCTTTCTGCAAATACCAATCTCCTAGTTGTTCTGGGCTTGGGATTATCTAATGCCTTAGTAGCCTTTTCTGGAGCACTTATTGCCCAGCAAGGCGGGTTTGCCGATGTGGGTATGGGTATTGGAATGATCGTCATTGGATTAGCTTCCGTAATTATTGGTGAAGCATTGTTTGGAACGAAATCAATTGCAAGGGCGACTTTGGCGGTTGTTGGCGGAGCCATTATCTATCGAATTGTTGTAACGTTAGCACTTAGAGTGGACTTCTTAGATCCAGGTGATATGAAGCTTATTACCGCTACAATCGTTATTGTTGCCTTAACAACACCAAAAATCATCGATTACTTCAGAGAGAAGAAGCGAAAAGCACGCAGAAGAATGGACACATTGAAATTGATCCAAGCATCAGCCGAGCGAAAGGGTGAGAACCATGCTGCACTTAAATCAGATTTATAAAGTTTTTAACGAAGGCACACCTGATGAAAAAGTTGCTATTGATAAAATTAAGTTGAATTTAAACCCCGGTGACTTTGTTACGGTAATCGGTAGTAATGGTGCGGGGAAATCAACATTAATGAATATTATTTCTGGTGTAATCGTTCCGGATATTGGTGAAATCCATATTGATGGAAAAAATGTAACAGCTATGTCGGAATATAAGCGCTCAAAAATGATTGGTCGTGTCTTTCAGGACCCGATGGCAGGGACAGCACCGAGTATGACAATTGAAGAAAACTTGGCAATGGCTTTTTCTCGGAATAAAACAAGAACCTTACGAAGCGGAGTAAATAAGAATAGACGGGAGTATTTTCGTGAGGTTCTTGAGTCATTGCATCTTGGACTAGAAAATCGTTTAAGTGCAAAGGTGGGGTTACTTTCTGGTGGAGAAAGGCAAGCACTATCCTTATTAATGGCTACCTTTACGAATCCATCCATTTTACTTCTTGATGAGCATACAGCAGCCCTTGATCCATCAAGAGCTGAGTTAATCACCAATCTTACAAGAGAGATAGTCGAGAGATTTCAATTAACGACTGTAATGGTTACTCATAATATGCAACAGGCCATCGATCTTGGAAACCGGCTTATTATGATGGATAAAGGTCAGATTATTTTAGAAGTTGACGAGGAAAGGAAAAAACAGCTTACGATAGAAGGTTTATTAGAAGAATTTAAACGAATCCGTGGCGTTCAGATGGCTAGCGACCGGGCTGTACTGTCATAAGGATTTTGCAATGGGGACGATACCGAGAGGATCGTTCCCTTATTTTCTTTACCACACAACAGCGGTGTTGCTTTAACTGCAACTCTTGAGAAGACAAGCAAGTATCAGTTACAATATATTCTGAATATTATTAATTCGAGGATAATAGGGGGAGTATAAATGAAAGATAAAAGAATAAAAGCAGATCAATTAGAAAATGATTTTTTCCCGGTAAGGGATGTCGATTATATTGAAATTTACACGGGCAATGCAAAGCAAGCGTGCCACTTTTTCTGCAGTGCGTTCGGATTTAAAGCAGTGGCCTATTCTGGACTTGAAACGGGTAATCGTGAAAGCGTTTCCTATTGCTTGCAGCAACGGAATATTCGAATCGTTCTTACGGGCTCCTATAAAGAGGATACTCCGGTGGCAGAATTTGTAAAGAACCATGGTGATGGGGTAAAAGATGTAGCTTTATTAGTAGATGATGTCAATATGGCATTTAATGCAGCTGTCGAACGAGGTGCGATAGCACTTATGGCTCCAGTAGAACTGAAGGATGAACAAGGGACAATTAAAAAGGCTGTTCTAGGTACATATGGTGATACAATCCATACGTTAATAGAACGCAAAAATTACAAAGGCGTATTCATGCCAGGCTTTGAACCATATTCTGTTTCCTTACCTATTGAGGATGCTGGGCTAATTGGAATTGACCATGTTGTAGGGAATGTTGAATTTATGGAAGAATGGGTTGAGTATTATTCGAAGGTTATGGGCTTTGTTGAAATGAAGCATTTCTCTGATAAAGACATTACTACGGAATATTCAGCACTCATGTCGAAGGTTATGCACAATGGCGGCAGGATAAAGTTCCCAATTAATGAACCGGCTGAAGGGAAACGTAAGTCACAAATCCAAGAATATTTGGAGTTTTATAACGGTCCAGGTGTTCAGCATTTAGCGATATTGACAGAGGATATTGTGTCTACCGTTGCAACACTTAAAAAGAGTGGAGTCGAGTTTCTAAAAACACCAGCGGCGTATTATGAGGATTTAAGCCAACGGATTGGTAAAATTGATGAGGAAATTGAAAAACTGCGTGAACTAAATATATTAGTGGATCGTGATGATGAGGGCTATTTATTACAAATTTTTACAAAACCAATTGTTGATCGACCTACCTTGTTCATTGAAATTATTCAACGTAAAGGTGCACGAGGTTTCGGAGAAGGAAACTTCAAAGCGTTATTTGAGTCCATAGAACGGGAACAGGAACGTCGTGGAAACCTATAAATCAAAATAGTAAGTTAGTAAAAGAGGGGGAATAGTTTCTCCCTTTTTTAAAAGGCTCTTTTCGAAGTAGCCTTTCGAACCTGGATGAAAGAGTGGTGAAGATACATGGAAATTGTTCCGGATACACTGGAATGGAGAGACGCCTACAAACTTCTCGTTGGTTCGATACTTCCGCGTCCGATTGCATTTGTAACAACGGTTGATGATAACGGAATAGCCAATGCAGCACCATTCAGTTTTTTCACAGCTATTTGTGCAGACCCAATGCTTATTTGTTTTTCACCTATGAGAAGGGGCAGTGATGGGGCAAAAAAGGACACCCTCGTGAACATTGAAAACACAAAACAATTTGTAGTAAATATCGTTAGTGAATCATTTGCCAAACAAATGAACGACTGTGCCACAGAATTTTCTCCCGAGATTGATGAAATAGAGGAAGTGGGTTTAACAAAAGAACCGGGTGTAATGGTAAAGGTGCCCCGATTAAAGGAGTCTCTTGTTCATTTAGAATGCGAACTCTATCAAGTATTACATTTCGGCGACCATGCTGGGGCGGGCAGCTTAGTGATTGGCAGGGTGGTAAATATTCACATCGAGGATCATTTGTACCATAAGGGAAGAATTAACACGGCTAAGCTCCAACCGATTGGAAGAATGGCAGGAAACAGTTATACCAATCCATTAGAGAAAATGTTTGAAATGGTAAGAAATAATGGAAATCGGGTGGATAAATGAAATTTGTAACCTTTGAAAAAATGGATGGAAAAAGCCGAGCGGGCCTATTGTTGGAGAATGACCTTGTTCTTGATTTATTTGAAGCTACCCAGGGGGAGTTGCCGGAGAGGCTAATTGATTTTCTTGAGAACTCTGATAGTAATATCAATAGGGCTGCTAAATTGCTAGCCAGTTCAAACGGTGATAGGGGTGTTTATCCTTTAAAGAAGGTTCGCCTAAAGGCACCTTTACCCGAACCAAGAAGTTTCCGTGATTTTTATGCCTTTGAAGATCATGTGAAGACAGCTAGGGAAAATAGGGGTCTAGATATGATTCCGGAATGGTATCAGATACCTGTTTTTTACTTTTCGAATCATTTAGCCATTAAGGGACCAGGTTGTGAGATTAGTAAACCAGTAGAGTGCCAGTGGTTAGATTATGAACTTGAAATGGCTTGTGTTATTGGAAAGCAGGGAAGAAATATCTCTGCTGAAGAGGCGGAGGACTATATTTTCGGTTATTGTATTTTAAATGACTGGAGTGCCAGAGACCTTCAAAGGCAAGAGATGAAGGTGGGGCTAGGCCCAGCAAAGGGAAAGGATTTTGCCACATCCATTGGTCCATGGATCCTTACAAAGGATGAATTAGCACCGTTTAAGGCTAATAAGAGTTTTGACCTTACCATGAAAGCACGTGTAAATGGGAAATTGCTGTCCGAGGGCAACGTAAAGGATATTTATTATTCCTTCGGAGAAATGATTGAAAGGGCTTCAGCAGGAGTAACCCTGCTTCCTGGTGAAATCATAGGTTCTGGGACGGTTGGGTCTGGATGTATTTTGGAGCTTGGCACAGAGGTGCACAGGTGGCTTAAACCAGGTGATGTGGTCGAATTGGAGATTGATACACTTGGAGTCTTAAAGAATAAAATTGTTGAAGAACAGAGGTGAATAGATGTATTACCGTCAAATGGGCAAGATCCCTCACAAGCGGCATACAATGTTTAAAAAAAATGATGGGACATTATACCGTGAACAGGTTATGGGGACCCGTGGATTTTCAGGAACGCAATCAATTTTATATCATCACTATATGCCAACGGAAGTTGTAAAATCAAGGGTTTCTAGCGGATATTTACCTGAATATGAAGAGGAGCAATTGTTAAAACACCGTCACTTCTTATCCAGCAAGGTGTCGAAAAAGGGAGACGCACTTACTGCTAGACAATATATTTTAGGTAATCAGGATTTACTGATTGGAACAGCTAGTGTAACAACGTCTATGCCAAGCTATTATCGAAACGGTGATGGAGATGAAATGCTGTTTATCCACTATGGGTCCGGCAAGTTAGAAACAATGTTTGGAACAATAAGCTATCGGCCAGGTGACTATCTGTTAATTCCGATAGGAACGATCTATAAACTTATCCCCAACGAGAAGGAAGAAACAAAGATTTTGTTCATCGAGTCATTTAGTCAGATTACCACGCCAAGGAGGTATCGGAACGAATATGGACAGCTTTTAGAGCACAGTCCGTTTTGTGAACGCGATTTCCGTGGACCAGAAACTTTAGTAACATATGACCAAAAAGGCGAATATGAGGTATTAACAAAATCTAGGGGAACTATTCATTCTCACATTCTTGGTCATCATCCGCTGGATGTAGTTGGTTGGGATGGTTACTTATATCCTTGGGCATTTAATATTGAAGATTTTGAACCTATTACAGGTAGGGTACATCAGCCACCTCCCGTGCATCAAACCTTTGAGGGGACTAATTTCGTTGTGTGTTCCTTTGTTCCAAGGTTATTTGACTATCATCCACAAGCAATTCCAGCTCCATATTACCACAGCAATGTGAATAGTGATGAGCTTCTCTATTATGTTGAAGGTAATTTCATGAGTCGTAAAGGTGTCCAGTTGGAATCAATCACCCTTCATCCAAGCGGAATTCCTCATGGACCACATCCCGGAAAAACCGAAAGTAGTATTGGAAAAAAAGAAACCCTAGAATTAGCGGTCATGATTGATACCTTTCATCCGCTTAAAATTGTAAAAGAAGCAAATACGTTTGAAGACCCAGCATATATGTATTCATGGGCGGAGAAAATGGAATAATGGTAGGTAAAACAATCCAGCCTGCTGTGTTGGATTGTTTTTATATGCTGAAATACAAGCAAGATACATAGCAAAAATGATATTATTATTACTATAGATTTTTTTTCAATGGAGGTGAGATCATGGAACTAGAATCCATAGTAGGTAAAATAAAAAATCATACACCAAACATCCTCGGAAGTGAGAAATTCTCAAAGTATGCTGTCATGGTGCCACTTATTGAAAAAGAGGATGGGATTCATGTATTATTTGAGGTTCGCTCACTTGAATTGAGAAGACAACCAGGAGAGATTTGCTTTCCCGGAGGAAGAATAGATGCAGAAGATAAAGATGAAAAAAGTGCGGCCATTCGGGAAACAGCTGAGGAATTAGGCATTGATAAAGAGAACATTATTAATGTTTTTCCACTCGATTTTATGATTTCTCCTTTTGGGATGATGATTTACCCCTATGTGGGATTAATCAATAACCCTGATAGTATTCAACCAAATCCAACAGAAGTGGGAGAAATTTTTACTGTCCCGTTGACCTACTTTATGAACAATGAGCCAAAAATTTTTCATGTTAACTTTAAGGTGGAGCCAGAAGAGAACTTTCCGTTTAATTTAGTTATCGGCGGTGAGAATTATAATTGGCGGACTAGAGCAATCGATGAATACTTTTATATTTATGAGGAGAAAGTTATTTGGGGTCTGACAGCTACGATTCTCGCCCATTTTATTGAGCTTCTTCGTTAATCTTCTTTCTAAAGAAACAGCAGCGTTCATTGTGAATCTGTTGTTTTTTTTTTGCGTTTTTGTCCACTGCAGAAAAACAAATGTACGTTTCAGGGGGAAAATACTTGATTATTTTCTGAATAGGGATAAAATTAAGATTATATTTTTCTTGATTAGGGGTTGTTTAGATGAAGGTTATTAAATTTGGAGGATCATCTTTGGCATCTGGAAAACAAATCGAGAAAGTTTTCCGGATTGTTATGTCGGATCCCGAGCGAAAGGTGGTCGTCGTCTCTGCACCAGGGAAGAGGTTTTCAGATGATCATAAAGTGACGGATTTATTAATTGAGTGTGCGGAAATCTGTTTGCAAAATCATAACCCAAAGGAGAAGTTTGACGCTGTCATAGCAAGATATTCAGTCATTGCAGAGGAATTATCTCTTTCTGAAGGGATTATAAATCAAATAACCGAGGATTTATCTCGAAGATTGAATAGTGATCGAACCAAGCCTGAGCGGTTTATGGATTATGTGAAAGCAAGTGGTGAGGATAATCACGCAAAATTGGTAGCTACTTACTTCCAGGAAAAGGGGATTGATGCCAGTTATGTTAATCCGGGGGAAGCAGGACTGCTTGTAAGTGATGAACCTGGAAATGCTCAAGTGCTACCAGAATCCTATGATCGATTGTTTGCATTAAGAGAAAGAAAAGGAATACTAATTTTCCCAGGTTTCTTTGGCTATAGCGAGGAAGGTGAAGTGTTTACTTTTTCCCGTAGTGGCTCTGATATTACTGGTTCCATTCTTGCTAATGGTTTGAAAGCTGACTTGTATGAGAACTTTACTGATGTCGATGCTGTTTATTCTGTCAATCCATTTATTGTTGAGAAACCAAAAGAAATAAAGGAATTAACTTATAGAGAAATGCGTGAACTTTCCTATGCAGGATTTACCGTCCTTCATGATGAAGCACTTGTTCCAGCATTTCGTGCAGGGATACCTGTGCAGATTAAGAATACGAATAATCCAACGGCACCAGGAACCAAAATTGTTAATGAGCGAGATAACACCAATGGTCCAGTAATTGGTATTGCCAGTGATCAAGGATTTTGCAGTATTTATGTTAGTAAATACCTAATGAATAGAGAGATTGGCTTTGGACGAAAACTTCTTAGTATTTTAGAAGAATATGGGCTTTCTTATGAACATACTCCGTCTGGAATTGATGATGTGTCAATTATTTTAAGAGAGAACCAACTTGACTTGGAAATGGAAAACGAAATCAAATGGCGAATAGAGTCAGAATTACATGCAGACGAAGTGAAAATTGAGCATAACTTAGCACTTATTATGGTTGTAGGTGAAGGGATGCGTAGGAATGTAGGCACAATGGCACGAGCCTCAAAGGCATTGGCAAAGGCGAAGGTTAATATCGAAATGATCAACCAAGGGTCCTCAGAAGTTAGTATGATGTTTGGCGTAAAAGAAGTAGAAGAAAAAAGAGCTGTAAATGCATTGTATGAGGAATTTTTTGCTGCTGTGACGGTATAACTTATTGAAGTGAAACAATACAAAAAAGGCTGCTTCTAAATAGAAGCAGACCTTTTTATTTTTTCAAATATACTTTTTCGCCTGCGTTTTTCAAATCATCCTCAATACTATTTTCCCACATTTTAACACCTGAATGATAAGCAGAACGTGCAATTAAGTGGCCGGCAACAGGGCTAGTTGTGAAGATAAAAATAATGCCAAGCAGGACTCGGGAATCGAAATGCCCATGTTCTGAATAAAAATATATAAATGTTCCCAGTAGGATAGACATTATCCCTAAGGTTGTGCTTTTTGAAGCGGCATGGTTTCTGGTATAAACATCTGGCATTCTTATCATCCCAAAAGTTGAGACTAAGGATAAGAAGGTACCTAATAAGATAAAGAAGAGCGCGATGAAATTAAAGGTTTCGTTCACGTTCGATAATCTCTCCTTTCTCAAGGAATTTGGCGAAAGCAACGGTTCCTATAAAGGAGAGGATACCAAGTAATAGTATCGCTTCGAGATAGGCGCTCGTGTCAAGAACAATGGACGTTAAAGCAACAATGGCAATTAAGTTAATTCCAATGGCATCCAGAGCAATAACACGGTCATGTATGGAAGGTCCTTTTATAATGCGGTAAATAAGGCCTAATATTGAGATAGAGACGCCTAATAAAGCAATTTTTATGATAATCTCAAACATTATTTGCTCACCTCCATAATCGCCTTTTCAAATGAATTCTTTATACTCTCAATAGCTTGATGTTTCTCTGGTACGTCAATAGCATGAATATAAAGGATTTTACTGTCAAGAGAAACATCTACAACAAGCGTACCTGGAGTTAACGTGATTAAATTGGCAAGGGTGGTAATCTCCCAATCTCTAGTGAGTTCAGTCTCTAATGCAAATATACCTGGTTGGATATCAAGTTTAGGTTTTAGGATATGCTTTAAAACGCTAATATTTGAGAGGATAAGTTCCTTTAAAAAAAGTACCAGTAAGCTTACTAAAGCCCAAACTCTCAACAGATAGAAACGTTCCTTAAAGAACGGCCGATAGACTAGCAAAATCAATAGACCAAGGAGATAGCCAATGAAAAATGCACTTGAACTATAATCATTTTTCAAAAACATCCAGGCGAATGCAAGGATAACATTCAGTAAAAGTTGAAAGGACATATCATTACTCCTTTAGTACGGCATTAATATAAATTTCTGGTTCCAAAATCGTCTCTACAGCTTGTGAAATAAATGGAAGGATCGTTTCAGTGCCCACACCATAGAGAATAGAAATGACTACTAGAGTGAGGGAAGGTATAAATAGATTTGCGACCGGTACGTTTGGTTTTACAAAATTTGAATCTGATTTGCCCCAGAAGCCATTTATAAATATCTTCATGACAGAGTATAGGACCATTAAGCTAGATAATAGGATGACTGCTAGTCCGATAAAGGATTCAGAATCAACTGACCCTTGAAGGATGAGCAATTTACCTGCAAATCCACTGAATGGCGGAATACCAGCTAATGAAATGGCAGCGATGAAAAATGCCCATGCTAGGTATGGATAGTGGTGAATTAAGCCGCCCATTTTTCGTAAATCACTCGTTCCGCTTACTTTAATCATAATACCGACGAGTAGAAAAAGTGCTGCCTTTATGAGCATATCGTGTATGAGATAAAGGATAGAACCAGCAATGGCTTGCTCGTTCATTAAAGAAATACCATAGGTGATGACTCCCACTGCGATGACAATATTGTAGATAATGATTTTTTTAACATCCCAGTAAGCTATTGCACCAATCACACCAACTATTATCGTAAGCAATGATAAAACGGCTAAGATCGTATGAGTAAAGCTTTGATCATGATAGAAAATAAGTGTATACGTACGGAAAATCGAATAAATACCAACCTTTGTCAGCAATGCGCCGAATAAGGCAATCACAGGCATTGGAGGTGCATTATATGCTCCTGGCAGCCAGAAAAAAAGCGGGAAAATGGCTCCCTTTAAGCCGAATACCACTAGAAAGGATAGAGCAATGATGCTAATGATTGCTGGAGAATTCCCTTCGGCAATTCGTTCACTTAGATGTGCCATATTCAAGGTTCCAGTAACGGAATATAAATAGGCTACAGTAATAACAAAAAAAGCGGACGAAAGCACGTTAACTATGATGTATTTCAAGGATTCTCTTAATTGAGCTTTCGTTCCTCCTAAAACAAGCAGGACATAAGATGCCATTAGCATTACTTCAAAAAAGACGAAGAGATTAAAAATATCTCCTGTTAAAAAGGCACCACTTACACCAACGAGAAGAAATTGAAATACTGAGTAATAATAGAATTGTTCTCTATCCTTACCAATGGTATTAAATGAGTAGACAAGTATCGCCGATCCGATGATCGTGGTTGTTAGGACTAACAATGCAGCTAGCATGTCCGCAACAATTATGATACCAAACGGAGCTTTCCAGCTCCCCAGAGCAAGTGTCAGTACTCCTTCTTGGTGTACATGATAAACCAATAGTGAGGCTATAGTGATCCCAACTAGTGAAGACAAAAAGGCTATTACTCGTTGGAGTTTTATTTTTTTTACAAAAAATATAAGGATGATACCTGTTAGGAGCGGCCATAAAACAGGCATTATTATTAAATTATTCATTTGTATCGTTTCCTTTCAATCGCTCCATATTATCGGTTCCTAATTCCTGGTATGAGCGGTAGGCTAGGACCAGTAAAAAGGCTGTGACACCGAAGCTAATAACGATAGCGGTTAAAATGAGCGCCTGTGGTAAGGGATCGACGTAGGAAGCTGCTTCTTCAGTAAGCAAGGGCACAGCACCTTGTTTTAGCCCGCCCATTGTCAAAAGAAGCAAATGGGCTCCATGACTTAATAATCCTGTACCAATAATAATCCGCAAGATACTTTTAGAGAGCATTAAATACGTGGCGCACATAAATAGAATTCCGATTACGATAGCCATTACTACTTCCATTATTCATCCTCTCCTATCGTTTGAATAATGGTCATCGTTACACCGACAACTACAAGATAAACTCCTAAATCAAATACGACAGCAGTATGGAGTGAAGTGTGACCTAGAATAGGTAAATCAAAATATTTGTATGCATGGGTCATTACAGGAACATCGAAGAATAATGCGCCCATAACCGTTAATGAGGCAATTAATAAACCTGCAGCAACGACTGATATATAGTTAATCGGTATTAGTTTTGCTACCGTCTTTATATCGAAAGCAAGTAGTAATAGAACTATGGCACCAGCTGTCATTAGTCCTCCAACAAATCCGCCGCCTGGTGAATAATGGCCACCAAAAAAGATTGAAACCGAAAAAAGAAGGATGATCAAAACAACAAATTTGGTTATGGTTTGAAGGATTAAATCATTTTTCATGACTGATCATTCCTCCTAGTCAAGCGCAATCGAATCATCGCAAAAATACCTAAAGCTGCGATTCCTAAAACGGTGATTTCGAACAACGTATCGAAGCCACGGAAATCAACAAGAATAACGTTAACGACATTTTTTCCGCCTGCTTCTACATACGCATTTTCCAAGT
>JAQSXG010000571.1 GCA_029256785.1 Neobacillus sp. | reverse complement strand
TTTCTCAATCGCAAACCCTTTGCTAAGCAATAGCTCGTCCAACTTTGCTTTTGTCTCATCCATATTATTTGTAACAGGATATCGACAGGTCAATCCGATACTTCCGCCCATTGAAGGTGAATAGGATAACCTACCTGGATTAATGGTTAACTCACCAGAAATATCATCGGAATAAGCAACACCAAGGTTCACACCTCTTGATTCGTTAAAGAAATACTGGGATAGGAATTGAAAATAATGTGCTGCTTTATCATCTATATTTAGCTTTGATAGGAATACAGCTAAATATAAACCTGCATTTTTTCCTTTTTTCGGTTCCAACCCATGAGCTGAGACACCCTTAACCTCAAGAACCAACTCACCGTTTTCTACATATGAATTTCCTTCTAGTTCATGTTTCTTGAGGAAATCTGTGAATCTCTGGATTGTATCGATTTGATTGTCTTGAACAACCACCTTTGCTACTGCAAAGTCAGGAACCATATTGTATCTTTTTCCCGAAGTAAAATTAATGACTTCAATATTTGCACCTGTATTAACCATATCCGTACTATTTTGAATAATATCTATATCAGCAATGCCCTTTTCCGCATTAATTATTGGGAAATCAGCATCCGGAGCAAAGCCCAATGAAGGCATTTCTTCATTTTCAAAATAATGATCCACACAACGCCAATCGCTTTCCTCATCTGTCCCAATAATCATTCGTATACGTTTGTTTAATGGTTGTCCAAGCTCCTTAACAATTTTCATCGCGTAATAGGCAGCCATTGTTGGTCCTTTATCATCAAGCGCACCGCGAGCAAAGATTTTCCCTTCGCGAATTTCTGCTGCAAAAGGGTCGCTTGACCAGCCGTCTCCCTCTGGAACAACATCCACGTGACAGAGAATTCCTAGCAATTCATCTCCTTCACCAAATTCAAGATGTCCCGCTAAATTGCCAACATTTTTCGGAATGAATCCATCCTTTTCACCGAGATTGAGCATAAAATCCAGTGCTTCCTTAACCCCTTTCCCTAATGGGGCGTTTGGAGTAGTTTTTTCTTCGTCTAACAAACTTTTTATTTGTAATAAATTTTGTGTATCTTTTATAAGATCCTCTCTACGTTTTTCTACTTCGCTCATCCAATCAATCTTGATCAATTTGTGTTCCTCCCATTAAATGCTTGCTATTTTAGACAATATCATTATTGCAAATATCTTACCAATTTTTTTTATTAAATTGAACAAAAGGATGATTAAAAGTACATATTCATTTTTGTATTTTTTATAAAATTCGATTAATTTAACATATTCCTACCCATATTGCCCATATACTAGACTAAGAATAGGAAAAAGGAGGGGGAAAACCGAACGTTTTAACAAATCTGACAAGGATTTTTTTGTTAAAAAGTTACTAATGGTGGAAATTTTCAGAAATCCTGGGTACAATATTAATAGACATCTTTAGTATTTACTAATGATAAGAAAAGGAGTTGTCTGCGGAAAACAAATTTACATACTATTATTCAGGCGTCGGTAGCAGGATATTGCCTTAGGTTTGAAAAAAGGATAGGGAGTGGTTCTTTGAAACCTTCGACTAACCGGATGTTAAACCGCATCAAATGTATCTACATGTTTATTCGTAATAATGGAACTGTTACAACACAGGAACTTGTAGAGGAATTTGGTATCACTCCTCGCACCATACAACGAGATCTAAATGTCTTAGCCTATAATGACTTGGTAATAAGCCCAAGCCGCGGAAAATGGACAACAACAGAAAAGAAAGTAAAGTTATCCTCTTAAATCCCTAAATAAAAATATACCAGCAAACTAGTACGTGAATTAAGTCACGTGCTAGTTTGCTTTTTTATTTTTGTTGAAAATCCTAAAGTTTATGATATATTAGTATAATACTTTAATGCTTAAAAGCGTCTAAGTAAGAGAGAGGGAATATGTCTACAATACTTATTATAATAGACTTGAAAAGGTAGGATCTTCATGGAGAAAAAACAGCAGGAATTAAAAAAGGGGTTACTACCACGTCATGTACAGTTTATTGCTTTAGCTGGAATGATCGGTACTGGGATTTTTAAAGGTAGTTCTGATACATTAGCAATTGCCGGACCGAGTGTGGTCTTTACTTATTTAATTGGCGGGCTATTATTATTTATCGTGATGGCTGCTTTAGGGGAAATGGCCATTGCCTTCCCTAACAACAATGTACAATTGTTATTGAATAAAGCGTTTGGCTTCAGAATTTCATTTATTACTGGGTGGCTTTATTGGATTAACTGGACAATTGTCACGGTTGTTGAATTACTGGCTGCAGGGAGCTTTTTGCAATTTTGGTATCCGTCCGTTCCGCTTTGGCTACTGAGTCTTTTTTGTGCAGCAGTTATCATTGGTATTAATTTAACTCAAGTGAAGTATTATGGAGAGCTTGAGTTTTGGTTTGCAGGAATAAAAATAGTCGCATTAATTGCTTTTATTGCGTTGGGTTCTTTAATCATTTTTGGAATTTTTCCAAGTAACATTGAAGATCCGTTATCAAACTATACTGCTCACGGTGGATTTTTCCCTCACGGTGTCAGCGGAATGATGAGTGCCTTCTTAGTAGTAATGTTTTCATACGGCGGAGCTGAACTAATCGGTGTTGCTGTGACTGAGACAAAAGATGCAGGGCGAGTGATACCTAGTATTATAAAGGGTGCTGTATGGAGAGTAATCATCTTTTACATTTTTCCTATATTAATTATTTGTGGAATTATGCCATGGGACAAGGTCTCAGTTGTTGAAAGCCCATTCGTACAGGTTTTTAATTTATCAGGTTTACCAGGTGCTGCACATATAATGAACTTTGTTTTGCTAACGGCTGTACTTTCAGCAGCAAATTCAGGGATTTATGCAACATCAAGAACATTATATTCGATGGCAAAAACAGGTGTTGCACCAAAACGGTTAGCAAAAATTTCTAAAACTGGCATTCCATTAATAGGCATACTTATTGCTACACTATGTATACTAATAGGGGTTTTCTTAGCTTACATTAGCCCTGATCAGGTTATCAGCTATCTTATGACCATACCAGGGTTCACCATTATGTTAATCTGGATTGGAATATGTTCAGCACAGTTAAAGCTTAGATCCCAATACAAACAACAACCAACTTTCCGGGTAAAATGGTTCCCATTCACAACGATATTCGCCATTTTAGCATTAAGCATGATATTTATTGGCTTTATGTTAAGCCCGAATAATCTAATTGGTTCAACCGTTTGTTTGATAACAGTAGGAATCTTAATTCTTCTATCTTTTGTTGTCAAAAATACCACGACTTCCATAAAGTAATTGATTATACAAAGGGCGGCTTTACATTTAGTAAAGCCGCCT
>JAQSXG010000570.1 GCA_029256785.1 Neobacillus sp. | reverse complement strand
CTTTAAATCAGGACTATGATGGATTTATTATTTCTCATGGTGACGATGATGCAACTGTTAAAGAAGTGAAGGAACTTGTGGATGCCAAGAAAAGTGTTGTTGCCTTTGACTCAAATGCAAACCTAACTGGTGTCGAAGGAGTTACACTTACCTCTCAGGATGATGAAGCCTTAGCAACACTCACACTTGAGCAATTAGTCAAAGAAACAAACGGGGAAGCAAATATTGCATACCTTTGGGTTGACGGATTCCCACCAATGGTTAGACGTAATAAAGTGTATCAGGAAATTCTTTCACAAAACCCTGGTATTAAAGAAATAGAGCGCTTTGGTATAGCGTCTGCAGATACGAGCGTACAAACACAAAATGCAGTGGCCGCTATGCTAAATAAATATCCGAAGGGCGAGCTAGATGCCATTTTTGCTACTTGGGATGCATTTGCTATCGGTGCAGCTCGTGCTCTTAAAGAAGCTGGTCGAGAAGAAGTGAAACTCTATGGAATTGATGTATCAAATGCGGATTTACAGGAAATCCAAAGAGAAGGCAGTGCATGGAAATATACCGCTGCAGTAGACCCAAAATTGATTGGTGCCGTAAATATGAGATTGCTGGCGAAAAAACTTGCAGGTGAAGAAACACCGCAAACCTATGATTTAGAGGCATCACTCATTTCCCAAACAGATTTACAAAAGTCTAAAGACCCTGTTAACATGGTCAATTTATCTGAAATTATTGAAGGCTGGGGCCAGTCCACAGCATTTGAAGAAGAGTGGATGAAGAAATTAAAAGAACACTATAAAAAGTAAAAGGGTAACAAAGCACACTCTCTTTTTCACAAGATTAAGAGAGTGTTTTCCATTAAAGGAGGAGCATCATGACTACATTAGTAATGAAAGACATCTCAATCGAATTTCCAGGGGTAAAGGCATTAAGCCAGGTTAATTTTTCTATGGAAAATGGAACAGTTCATGCATTAATTGGGGCAAATGGTGCTGGAAAATCCACTTTGATGAAGGTTCTTTCAGGTGCTTATGACCATTATTCAGGTGAGATTATGCTGGATGGTAAAGTCCTTAACATACGTACACCAAAGGATGCCATGGATGCTGGTATTCAAATTGTTTATCAAGAAGTAGATACAGCGCTTATCCCCTATTTAACAATTGGTGAAAATATCATGTTAATGGATACGGTACATAACATGAAGAAAAAGCACTGGATGAGATGGAAGCAGCTACATGAAAAAGCATCATCAATACTAGCAAGTATGAATATTAACCTGCCAACAACGAAACTGGTAAGTGAGTTGACGCTCGCTGAGAAACAAATGCTTCTCATTGCCCGTGCTGTTTCGAAGGAATGTAAATTTCTGATTCTTGATGAGCCAACGGCACCGCTTAGCCAAAAAGAAACGAATGAACTATTTAGGATTGTAGCAGATTTAAAAAAGAAGAAGGTAGGAATGATCTTTATCTCCCATCGATTGCCTGAGGTTTTTGAAATTTGTGATGAGATTTCTATTATGAGAAATGGGGAATTGATAGCAAGACAAATGATCGCAGACACTACTCAAAACAAGGTTATTGAGCAGATGCTCGGGAAGAAGCTAGGAGAGCAATTTCCTGACAAATCAAAGAAAATAGGAAAGAACGTCTTTGAGGTTAAGGGACTTACAGATAAAGAAAAAATTAAAGATTTTTCCATGTATGTAAAATCCGGTGAAATTGTCGGTATTGCTGGACTGGTTGGTGCAGGAAAATCAGAATTTTGTAAAGCCTTATTTGGTGCGGAAGGAAAGTTAATAGGCGGCGAAGTAGTGCTAAAGGGTAATGAGTTAAAGATAAAGAGCCCTTTTGATGCCGTAAAAGATGGGATAGCCTTTGTGCCGGAGGAAAGACGGAAAGAAGGAATTCTTGTTCAAGAATCAGTTGAGTCAAATCTTACGGCAGCAAACTTAGGAAGTTTTTCAAGAATCTTTGGTTTCTTAGACCGAAAAAAAGAAAAGGCTGCTGCAAAGGAATTGATTAATAGACTGGGGATAAAAACACCTTCGGAGAAAACGAAGGTTCAAAATCTTTCTGGTGGAAACCAGCAAAAGGTGGCCATAGGAAAGTGGCTCGTTGCTGAGGCTGAGGTTTATATATTTGATGAACCGACCAAGGGTGTTGACGTTGGGGCAAAAAGAGATATTTTTAACTTGATCTCTGAACTGGCGAACCGTGGTAAAGCAGTGATTTATGCATCATCTGAACTGTCTGAAATTATTGGAATTACAAATCGAGTATATGTTTTATATGACGGCAGATCTGTGAAGGAACTTGATACTGAGTCTACGAACGAAGAAGAACTTTTATTTTATTCAACAGGGGGTAGGTAAGATGGAAGTAAATTATTCAACAAAGAATCAGACCCCGGCAAAGAAGGTTTTTGATCTATTTCATTTTTTTTATAAGTATGGAACAATTATTACTATTTTCGCCCTTATCATTATCTTTTCGGTGGCTAATCCTGCCTTTATTTCTAGTAATAATATCATTAACATCCTACGTTCGATTTCAATTGTTACAATTATTGCCATTGGAATTACCATCTCTTTATCCGTCGATGGCTTTGACCTTTCCGTTGGTTCGGTTGCCTCGCTAGCCAATGCGATCGTGATATCGATGTTTGTCTGGTTTTCACAAAATATCCTTGTTGCAATTATTGCAGCCATCACTGCCTCACTAGTTGTTGGCGCAATAAACTCGTTTATGATTGTGAAGATGAAGATTCCTGATATGCTAATGACGTTAGCTACGATGTTTATTATTCAAGGGATGGCACTTACCTATACAAAAGGGGCAACGGTTTCGCAAAATATGGTTATGCCCGACGGCTCCATGGCTGAGGGAATTATTAGCCCATTCTTCTCGAAAATCGGCGAGGTTCCTTGGATTATTCTCATCATGGTACTAATCGTGTTCCTTGTTCATATCTTTCTAACCTATACAAAGCATGGAAGATACATGTACGTGATTGGTGGGAATAAAGAAGCAGCAAGACTCTCAGGAATTCCAGTAAATAAATATAAAGTTGCAGCCTACTTATTTTCCGCATTTTTTGCAGCCATTGGCGGGATTGTTCTCGCCTCCCGTGTTATGACATCTGAGATTAATTCAGGTGCTCCATACCTAATGGATTCGGTTGCTGCCGCATTTATTGGTTTTTCGGTCCTTGGAGCAGGGAAGGCAAATGCGTTTGGAACATTTATCGGTGCAGTCCTAATCGGAATTCTTGCCAATGGACTTGTCATGCTCAATGGACTTGTCATGCTATCAGTCCCGTATTATGCAATGGATATCGTAAAAGGAACGGTGTTGGCATTCGCATTAGCGATTACCTATTATAAGCAAAAGTAATCTTAAGACGCCTGCCACATGGTTAAGGCGTTTTTGATTTTTTGTTGATAATATCCTTGTTATTCATTAAACTTAGGGAATCATATAAGAAGGAAATTAGTGGTGAGGTATTAATGGAAAAAGAAGTAAGAAAAACCTATGAAATAATGGAGGTTTGCCTACTAGCTGGGAAAATTATGCTGCAAAGTGGTGGGGAGACGTACCGTGTTGAAGATACAATGATGCGCATTGCTGCTGCCTTTGGAATTGAAAAGACACACAGCTATGTTACTCCAACGGGAATCATTTTCTCGGCAGAAGGAGACGAACCGACGAAAACAAAGCTGATTCGAATCTCAGCTCGTTCAACTGACTTAAAAAAGGTAGCAATGGTTAACGGTATTTCTCGAAGTATTACCAGCGGTGAAGTTACTCTCGAAGAGGCATTAAAACTTTTAAAAGAATTAGAAG
>JAQSXG010000569.1 GCA_029256785.1 Neobacillus sp. | reverse complement strand
TGGGCGTCAACGATGTGAATTTCAAAGCACAAGAAGCACTCGGAGAACCCTATGAGACAATGCTTTCGGACAGGAGTTCGATTCTCCTCGCCTCCACCATGTGAATATGCAATGCGAGGAATATTGCTGGAATATAAAATGAGGTCTTTAAAATTTAAATAATTTTAAAGACCTTTTTATCATATAAAGAATTAGATAGGTGAATGATATGGAAAGTTTAAAAGAACGGCTAAATACCGCACAAAAAGCACTTTTTAGCTTGCATGAAGCGGCTCTGATAAATGAACCAACAGCTATGGAAAGAGATGCACTGCTTCATCGTTTTAAAATTGTTTTTGAAGTCATGTGGAAAACAGAAAAATCCTATTTGCAAGTAATAGAGGGAATCGATGCAGCATTGCCCAAAAGTGTGATTCGTCATTGTCGTGAAATTGGATTAATTAACGAAGAACAAACAGAAACGATCATAACAATGGCAGACGATAGAAACTTAACTGTACATACTTATGATGAAGCATTAGCCGAAAAATGGCAGAGCGAATTCGTTCCTATGATGGGCTATTACAGGTTTGGTATGGTAAGATGATGGAAAATTTATAAGAGAGATAGAAATCCAGCTGAATTTATAATTTAGTTGGATTTTTTTAATGCAGTGAATTGTGAAAAGAAAATCTTAAAAATTCCAATGCAGGGCATGCAGATGCACGACACGTTGCTGCTGGTCAATACTATAATACGGTTTTTAACTTTATTGATAAAAACATTTGAATTGATAGATATAGAAGCAAAAATAGAGAATGATAGATATCTATTAAAGAAGATAAGGTATATTTATAAAAATTTAGTTTGCATTAAAAATAATTCATTTAGGGGATAGCTAACCTCTCCTCTTTGTCACAAAGTAAAAACTCCTGTTAAATTTCTACAGAATTTTAGCAGGAGTTTTTTATTTTATCATCAGTCTCGTGACATGAATATAGAAATGAATTAAGATAGCAGCAAAAAAGACAAGTAGATTAAACGATAGGTTCTGCGATTAAATTTGATTGAGTTTTATTTATGGGTAAATAGATTTTTAGTTGTTCTTTCGTAAGGCGATGGGTAGCGTATCCTACAAAGGTATAGTCTTCACCATCAATGTTAAAGACTTGACCCATATTTTCTAAGTTTGGATGATTGACAATATGGTCATTCTCATATTTGTCCGATAATGTAATGATAGCTTTATTGAGCCGCTGAATGCGTTCTTCAAGTCGGCGAGCTGCACCTTCTAAAGTGAATCCCTCATCAAGAAAATCTTTAATTAAAACGATCCTTTCGATATTGGAATAATCATATTTGCGGTTTGTATTATTGCTGTCGTCTATTGATTTAATTAAGCCTTTGGATTCCCAGTAGCGGAGCTGCCTTGCAGAGACGCCAGTGATGTCGGACACTTCGCCAATTCCAATGATTAGTCGTGATAATATTGGTGAATCAAGTAATGTTGAAAGAGATAAATTGTTTTCTTGCACGATATCAATCCTTTCGCAATGTTTATTATTATTATATACTATGTATGATTTTTTTTCAACGATGTAATATATGTTGACAAATATGTAGCGATATAATACAATGCAGACAAATAAATTAACAAAAGGAGTTTGAAAAAATGAAAAAAAGAATTTTGGGCAAAAATGGGCTAGAAGTTTCTGCGATTGGATTAGGTTGTATGGGAATGAGTGAATTCTACGGAGTAAAAAATGATGATGAGTCAAAAGCAACTATTTTGGCAGCACTAGAAAATGGGGTTACCATGCTCGATACTGCGGATTGTTATGGTAATGGACATAATGAAGAATTAATTGGGTCGGTACTAAAAGACTGGCAGGGGGAAGTGAATGTTGCAACAAAATTTGGGATAGTTAGAGAAGGTGGCAAATATGAGAGGAACATCAATGGTCATCCTAAATATGTAAAACAAGCGGCGGAAGATAGTCTGCGAAGATTGGAACGGGATGTCATTGATTTATATTACATACATCGGGTTGATGTCAATGTGCCAATAGAGGAAACAATTGGTGCTATGTCAGAGTTGGTGCGGGAAGGAAAGGTTCGTTATATTGGTATTTCAGAAGCTTCCGTTTCTACAATAAAAAAGGCATATGCTGTGCATCCACTTACCGCTCTTCAGACGGAGTATTCGCTTTGGACGAGACATGTGGAAAAAGAAATACTACCGACCATAAAAGAATTGGGAATTGGCCTTGTGGCTTATAGTCCATTGGGACGAGGATTCTTAACTGGAAGACTAGATAAGTCAATATTGACGCAAGAAGGAGATTTTCGGAAAATCCTTCCTCGTTTGCAAGGAGAAAATTATATTAGCAATCAACAATTGGTTGAAAAACTGGAAGTAATAGCAAAAGAACATGGGGTAAAAGCGGGGCAATTGGCATTAGCATGGGTATTGGCCAAGGACAAAAATATTGTACCGATTCCTGGTACAAAGCGTATAAGTTACTTGATGGAAAATATTCATTCAACCGACATAGGCTTAAGCTCTCAAGAAATGGAACAGATTGAATCTTTGTTTTCTTTTACAGCGATCAAAGGAGAAAGATATCCGGATGCCGGAATGATAGGGATAAACGCATAAGGGAGATTCGATGACCAATTTATGTATATAATATATAATAGGAGGATATTTTAGAATGAACGAAAATACGACTTATAACAAACGGAGCGACACGCATACTGCAGCTTCAGATCGCCTTCCAGTGGTCGGATTGCTAGCCTTAGCCATGACTGGTTTCATCGCCATCATGACTGAAACACTCCCGGCAGGCTTGTTACCCCAGATAGGCGAGGAACTTGGGGTTTCCGAGGCTCTTGCAGGCCAGCTCGTTAGTATGTATGCCATTGGATCATTGGTAGCTGCAATTCCACTAACTGCCGCAACGCGTGGGTGGCGTCGCCGTCCACTGCTGTTACTAGCCATCCTTGGTTTTCTTGTATTCAATACAGTCACTGCGATATCGTCCAACTACACGTCGACATTGGTGGCACGTTTTTTTGGAGGTGTGTCGGCCGGAGTTGCATGGGGGATGCTGGGGAGTTATGCTCGGCGTATGGTGACGGATACTCTTAAGGGGCGAGCCATGGCCGTGGCTATGGTAGGCATCCCGTTAGCGCTGTCATTAGGTGTTCCAGCCGGGACATTTCTTGGTGTCGCAGTAGGCTGGCGCTATACATTTGGAATCATGTCTTTACTAAACTTGGTGCTAATTGGCTGGGTGTTATGGAAGGTACCTGACTTTCCAGGACAGGATAATAACAAGCGAATTCCCGTATACAAGGTATTTTTCATTCCAGGCATAAGGCCCGTAATGTTCGTTATCCT
>JAQSXG010000568.1 GCA_029256785.1 Neobacillus sp. | reverse complement strand
CCTTAAAATGTCCATGTTGTGGTCGTTCCGCTGTTGAAGACTTTTATTACAACACAGATGAGAAATATACCTATTGTTTGCGCTGTGTATATAATTACTCCCGAACAATTGAATCCGAAACAGAAAAAAACATTGAATACCGGGAAGAAAAATACGATGGTTATGGAGTATTTGTGTTGAAAAATTCTGATGGCAGCAGTAAAAAAATGCTGCTGAATAGTCTTATCACAGATGATAAATATGAAGAGTTTAAAGCGTTGTTCTTGGACTCTAATGTTAATCAAGAAAAAAGCTACTTAGTATCATTTAAAGACGGGGAATTCCTAGTCTTGTTAGGAAACCCACCTGCCAATTTTCATTTATCATTTAATGAGTATAGGGAAAAGATGTTTACAAAGTATGGAGTCCCTGAATTTGATTTCATGGTACCTATTGAGGAATAGTTTATTGGAACTTGGAAAAATAGGAAAGAGCTTCAAAACTGTATTCGAAGAAACATCCTGAATTATCACTTTTGTTAGTCGAGCTTATTGAGGTAAGCATTCTCTCCAAACCTCCTAAATAATCCCTGAAAGGACGATTCCACTTGACAATTGAATACCTTGATTTGAAAATGGACTTTATGTTTAAGCAATTATTTGGTAACCCTCGTAGAAAATCCATAACGATAGCCTTTTTAAATGATTTATTAAATCGAAAAGGTCTCGAACGGATTGTAGATGTTTCATATGAGAATACAGAATTAACGAAGCAAGAGTTGGATGGAAAAACCAATAGATTGGATGTTTTAGTATCGACTTCTAATAAGGATAGAATTAATGTTGAAATACAACTAGTAAATCAACATGATATGCCTGAGCGGACGTTGTACTACTGGGCAAAATTATTTACATCATATCTCGAAGCAGGACAAGATTATTCGCTATTAGTTCCAACCATTATGATTTCAATCCTCAATTATCCTTTATTCCCACATGAAACGGATAACTTTCATACTATATTCCATATTAAAGAAGACACTGAACATTTCTATTGGAGTCCTCATCTTGAATTCCATGCAATCGATTTATCACAATTTATGGTAAAATGGAAAAAATACCGACGTGGAATGAAGGAAAATATATCTGCTGAATTCCCGTGGTTGATGATGTTAACTGCTGCAGACTATCGAAAAAAGATAGTTGATAAAGAACTTCTTCAGGAGTTGGAGGTGTTTGCAATGAATGAACATGAAATTCGGGAAGCTATGATTGAATGGGAAAACTTAAGTGCAAATAAAGAAAATAAAGTCCTTTACGAGGCTCGCTTAAAATACTTACGTGACCAGCTTTCAAACATTAGAGGTGAAAGGAAAGCTGGAAGAGAAGAAGGTATGAAAGAAGGATTGGATAAAGGTAAGGCTGAAGGAATTCGTATTGTTGCCAAAAATCTGCTCAACTCAGGGATACCAGTTTCGGAAATAAAAAAATTAACTGGGTTAAGCGAACAGGAAATTGAGAATTCAAAAACAAGATATAAAGGTGAACACGGGGACGGTTCTTGAAGGAGACAATCGGAAGTTTTGCGCACAAAAAGGCACAACTAGCGGATATTAGCTGGTAGTGCCTTAAGTGTATTTTATGCAAATGATCAATAAGCAATATTTTTGATGAAGCATTAAGTGAATAATAATCGCCTGAAAAACCATTTAAATAGTCTAAAGGTACAGGCATCATCCGATTTTCTGGATGGTGCCTGACATCTTTATTTTATTTTTTAACGGCGTGAATATAATGAATCGTTTCAAATGCAGATAAGTAATCTGTTCTATTTTGAAAGAATTGATTATTAATGGAAAGTGGTGACAAATGTTCGTAAATGAGTAAACCTGCATTTTCCAACATTTTCTCCATTTCATTATAGGTAAAACATGACTTCATTTGTTCACCGGTGGCTGCGGCCATTTGAACCATATTTTGAACCCGATTAGATATGCCTTTCTCTTCAAATAGTTTTTCGTCTGCAAAATCAAACACAATAGAACTTCCTTCTGGAACTTTGGAAAACAATTTATTAATCAAGTTAGCATTTTCTTCTTTTGTTAAATAGTAAGAGACACCTAAAAAACTAAAGCAGGTTTTTTTGCTAGTCATAAAACCTTCTTTAACAAGATTTTGGACAGAAAATTCTTCAGTGAAATCCATTGAAACAAAATGAAGATGGTCTGGAATTTGATAGTTTGCATCTTTCAATCTAGTCTTTTTAAATGCTTGTGTTGTAGGATGATCCACTTCAAATATTTCTAACCTGTCGTATAATTCTGGATGGCGGAAACAAAATGTATCTAATCCGGCTCCAAGAATGACGTACTGTTTCACGCCTAGCATAACTTCATTAAGTAATACTTTTTCGCAATAGGCAGCCCGTGCTAGGGGAGTAGGTGAAAGTTGGACCTGTGTAATCCATTTTAAAATTTCATCCGGATCGTCTTTAAACCTTTGAGAAATCTCTTTGTTAAAAAACGGTATACCTTGAATCATGTTCTTACTGATATCAGAAAACTCCTCTTCGGTAATTAAATCATCAGCAATAAAATCATTAAAAATTTTGGGCGTGTCATATTTACTGTGGTATGCTCTACCAAAGGCTGATATTAAGGAAGTTAAACTCGATTCATTATTCTTCATACCTTAATCCTCCCTTTTAACAAAAATAAGATTCCCCTGGCCAGGAGAACCTTATTATACATACAAATAATAAAACTGTAAATTATAGCATAAATAAATTTTATTGTCAAGTTTTAAGTTATTGCAGTTCTTTGCAGAACATTAAATGAATTTTGCTGTAAGGGTCTATTCACATATGATTTTATTAGCCGCATGGATTTGTATCCTTGGTTAAGTGCAATTTACGTTGCTGAGGAATATAGAGGAAATGGTTATGGATATTTAAAATTGTTGGTGCGAAGTTTTAGCTTAGCGGGCATCTGTTCCTCAATTTTGACCGAAAGTGTTGCTTTTATAGGTAAAGCGGACAGTTTATAGCTCATTAACAGTGGTTTTCGTTGAATTATATACAAACCATATTCCTTTGACTTTGGACAAGGTATATATCGTTTTTACAAAGTAATGGGTATGGATATAATCATGTTAGTCAATCATCTGACTCGTTCATTCATGAAAAAGCATATTTTCCAAATGTCGGTATACAAAAAATGTAAGGTAGTTAGTCCTGAGGAAATAACAACAGGTTTTCGATCTTCAACATAAGAATGTCATTTTATTATTTGAATACTGGAGGGATTTTGTAGCTGGTAATGGAAGTAACATATATTGAGAAATGAGCTTGGGTTTTAAATATTTAAATTTTTAATAACTGGTATGGACTATTTAGAAGAAACTACTTTTTAG
>JAQSXG010000567.1 GCA_029256785.1 Neobacillus sp. | reverse complement strand
TTTTGCATATAAAGATTATCTTATGGCAATTCAACATCCTGATCCGTTACACTGCCAAGCTTTAAATTTGTTACATAAAACAATGAATTATTACTTCCAGTTGTAAAATCAAATCTCATTACGATTCCATATTGCTCACTGATATAAATCTTTGCTTTTGATGTGCTATCCTGATAGCTTCCAACAATGCAGGAATTGCCTTCTATTACCTCTTTCTCGTCTGCATCCAAAGCTCCGATTGCTCCCTCATAATCAGCATTCGCCAAATACGCGCCTGCATATAGCTTGAAATCCTCTATGTAATCCTGATTGGCAGGAACTGTGCTGCTCTTTTTTGATTTGTTATCAAAGTCTACAAATTCGCTTTTCTCGAAATCAATATAACTGATTACATCACTGCCATCTCTTTGAATCTTCGTTTTATTTCCTTTGACCCATACCTTAGTAACCTTATTTTTGTTGCCATTAAGCTCTGCAACTAATTCATAATAACAGTTATCCAAGGCTTTTGCCTTGTCCATCGTTTTAATAAATGTATCACTGGAGACAGCTTCTACTGTGTCCTTGCTAGCTGTTGGCTGTGTTTTAGTATCTGAGTCGGCAGTATCATTTCTAACGACACAGGAGGTCAGAGAAATCAAAAAAACTGCTAGTAGGACTAGTGTTATCACCTTTTTCATAAAAATCCCCCATAAATTTCGTTTTATTAAACCTAAATGACTTCATTACGCTAATAACCAGATAATTATAACAAGTATTTACCTATTGAACAACATCCTTCAATATCCAAGTGAAAGCTGCTCCCCTTCCTAGTTATAAGAATCTTCCTGTTACAGAATTTTCATTGGAAATTATCTCATTAGGAGTACCCGCAGCAATTACCCTGCCCCCATTTATCCCACCTTCTGGACCAAGGTCTATTATCCAGTCGGAAGCCTTTATAACTTGTTGGTTATGTTCTACAACAATTACCGTACTTCCCGAATCTACCATTCTATTTAGAAGCACAAGAAAGTTTTCTACATCAATAGGATGCAATCCTGTTGTCGGTTCGTCAATTAGATAAAGATTGTTCTTATTTGCGTTTTCAGTTAGCTCTTTGGCTAATTTTAATCGTTGACCCTCCCCACCGGATAAGGTTGTCAATGGTTGTCCGAGCTCCAGATAACCTAACCCAACATCTACAAGAAGCTTCAAGAATTTAAGAACTTTGGGCTGTTTATTGAATACATCCAAGGCATCTTCAACAGAGGTTCCTAAAATATCTTTAATAGAATAACCCTCATATTTTACAGTCAATACCTCATCATTAAATTGATTTCCATTGCAAATAGGGCAGGTTACTTCTATATCCTTAAAAAACAGCATATTGCTTGTAACATATCCAAGTCCCTCACAATTCTCACAGCGTCCCCCCTTGGTATTGAAGGAAAAGTGCTTCGTACTAAATCCCTTATCCTTTGCATCCTTTAACTCCCCAAAAATCTTTCTTATTTCAGAATAAACTCCAGAATAGGTTGCTACATTTGAGCGTTTCATTCTAGTAAGAGGAGATTGTTCTACGGTTATGATTTGATCAAAAGCTTCTGCCCCTGAAACCTTATTGTGGTCTGTGCGATTTTTCATTTCTGCTTTTGCCAGTACCTCAAATACCAATGTGGATTTTCCGGAGCCTGAAACTCCCGTAACACTAATCAAGCAGCCCACAGGAAAATTGACATTAATATTTTTCAGATTATATAAATCTGCATTTTTTACTTCTATAAAGTCCCCGGTTCCCTTCCGAAACTCTTTCCGACTTTTCATTTCTCTCTTCAGATAGGCCCCTGTTACAGAAGTATCCTGGTGCTTAAGCTCCTCTAATGACCCTTTTCCAACAATTTCCCCGCCATACTTCCCTGAACCGGGACCAATATCCACAATATAGTCAGCCTCCTGCATAACATCTACATCATGTTCGATGACCATAACTGTGTTATCCATGTCCCTTAATTCCTTCAGTATATTTATGATTCCGATGGTATCCTTAGGGTGCAGGCCAATTGCTGGTTCATCCATGATATAAATTATCCCCGTAAGACTAGAATCCAAGGTCGCAGCTAATTTTATTCTTTGTGCTTCGCCGCCGGATAAGGTCATGGTCTGACGATCAAGGGAAAGATAGCCAAGTCCCACATTTACAATCCTCTGAATCTTCGTTTTCAAATCAAGCAAGTATGCTTCAACCAGATCTTTTTTTGTACCCTTTGCAGCGTTTTCAAGCTTCATTATCCATTGAAATAACTCCTCTAAGGATAATGAAACCAACTCTGGAAGCCGAGTATCCAGTACCGTTACACTACGACTTAACTCATTTAACCGCTCCCCATTGCAAGCCCCACAAATATCAGATTCAAAATAGGAGTCCAACTGCTTTGTGCCATCCCCTTTTTCTGATAACCGTCTCCAAAGAACTGCAAATACCCCTTCAAAGCTGCCCTCTGCTACGGTTTTAGGAGGAGTGATATTCGGAAACAGCTTCTTAACCTCATCACTTTCAACTCCATAAAGAAGCATTGCCTTCTGACTCTCATGAAAGTCTTTGACTGGAGTATCTGATGGAATAGGTATACCATAATGCTTAAAGGCATTGTATAATACAGAGATTTGATAATCCTTATATCTATGCTCCCAAAAATCAATGGCTCCTGCTTCCAGTGATAAGTGCTCATGAATTACATTATCCTCATTTATCTTTAAAACCTTACCCAATCCCTGACATGTTTTACAGGCACCTTCTCTGGTATTATAAGAAAAATGTGTTCTAGTGAGCTTTTCCATTTTATAATTGCAATGGCTGCAATACATATAGACTTTAAATTCATCTTTGGACTTTTCAACCTCTTCTCTGCATTGGTCTGAAACAATCTCTTTGCTGCAATTAGGACATGTTCTTTTGCTTAGTTTCTCGTAAATCATTCTAATATCTGTATAAATATCAGTAACTGTGCCTAGAGACGAACGTGGATTCTTGCTGTATTCATTCTGGGTAATCAGAATGGAAGGTGATACATTACGAATAGAATCAATTTTAGGTTTATGAATCCCTTGTAACCCCATAGCCTCTAAATACTGTCTTTGGCATTCATTAAATATCGTATCGATAGCTAATGTGGATTTTCCAGAGCCAGACAAACCAGTAAAAACAACCAATTTGTTTTTAGGTATCTCTAGTGAAATATCCTTTAGATTTCCTTCTTTAACACCTTTAATAATCATATTACCCACTTCTAACCCTCGCCTTTTCGAATTTTCTCTCAATTTATTCAATCCACTGCAAATTCATCCTTATTGCTATAAAATCTAGAAAAAGAACCTCCTGATAGTACATTGCTTCATACTATCAGAAGGTCCT